>CANHCC010000029.1 GCA_947459115.1 Bacteroidota bacterium
AGGGCTATGAGACCTGGCGTCGGTATATGACTTTATTTGGTGCCGGTAGAAAAACCGGAATCGATGTTCCAAATGAAAAGCCAGGTATGCTTCCCAGAAAATCTTATTACGATAAGATCTATGGGACAAATCGCTGGAAAGCCATGACAACGGTGTCCAATTCCATCGGGCAGGGTGAGGTTCTAATGACGCCTTTACAAATGGCCAACACGGTTGCTGCCATTGCAAATCGGGGATATTATGTAGAGCCTCATTTTCTTAAGCGCATTTATGATGCCAACATGGAAGAGCGCACCAGGTATTTGAATTTTGATACGATAAAAATTCCGATTCGTCGGGAAAACTTTGAGATTGTTGTAGATGCGATGGAGCAGGTCGTATTGGCGGGAACCGGAAGAGGGGCCTGGTTGCCCGGCATTTCTGTATGTGGTAAAACCGGTACCGCGCAAAACCCGCATGGCGAGGACCACTCGGTATTTATTGCGTTTGCCCCAAAAGAAAATCCTAAAATCGCCATTGCGGTGATCGTCGAAAATTCTGGTTTTGGGGGTACTTGGGCTGCGCCCATCTCTAGTCTGGTAATAGAAAAATATCTGACCCGTAAAATTTCAGATGATGCCAGATTGCAAAGAATTCTTGAAGCGGATTTTATTCGGAAAATCAATGTCAGTAAGCCGAAAAAGAATGCGAAACGAAAAAACCAGTCTCCCTCAGCGTCAACCACAGAGAATTTAAATTAAAATGGCGCGCAAAGAAATAAAACTAGATTATGTTGCCCTCGGATTGTTTATCCTGATGATTATTACGGGTTGGCTAAATATTTATGCAGCCTCCTCGACTTTTAATGAAACCACCTTGTTTGACATTAATTATTCATATGGCAAACAATTTATATGGATTATTTGCGCCGTTGTTTTGGCAGGATTTATTCTGGCTTTGGATTCTAAATTTATTGAGTTTATTTCTTATCCCGCTTATGTTATTGGTGTTGGCAGTATTATCCTGGTTTTATTTTTCGGAAAAGAAGTAAATGGAGCTAAAAGTTGGTTTGAAATAGGTAGTTTTAGATTACAGCCGGTAGAGTTTGCAAAAATAGGTACTGCAATGGCTTTATCTAAGTTTATGTCCACCCTTAATTTCTCTCTGGACAATCCTAAAAATCGACTCATTGCTGCCGGTATTATAATTTTTCCTGCCATTATTGTCTTGTTGCAGAATGATACTGGATCTGCGCTTGTGTTTTTTAGCTTCATCTTCGTTTTGTTCAGAGAAGGGCTATCGCCATTTTATCTAATTGCAATATTTTATTCCGGTACATTGGCAATTCTTGCGCTTATTTTTAATAAGATCAATATTATTGCGGTCATTATTATTCTTGATATTATTTTATATTTTTTTGTTTTTCGCAAAAAATTTATTGTCCTACATATTGCCGCTTTGCTATATTCTGCCCTGGTAGTGTTTGGTGTAGATTTTGTGCGAGACAATGTGTTAGAACCCCATCAACGAAAAAGAATTGAGGCACTGATTAATCCGAATTCGGATCCATTGGGCGCCGGCTGGAATGTGACCCAATCTAAAAACGCCATAGGGTCCGGAGGGTTTTGGGGTAAAGGCTTTTTAAAGGGCATGCATACTAAATATGATTTTGTGCCCGAGCAGGATACAGATTTTATATTTTGCACCATTGGAGAAGAGCATGGATGGGCTGGCGCCTCATTAATTATTTTTATGTTCTTTCTCTTGCTCTGGCGATTAATTGAAATAGGTGAAACATCGAAAACTAAATATGCCCGAATTTATTCTTATGGCGTTACTTCCGTTTTATTTTTTCATGTGGCAGTTAATGTGGGCATGACTATAGGCCTTGCACCTGTTATCGGTATTCCCTTACCGTTTTTTAGTTATGGCGGTTCCTCCTTATTTGCCTTTACAACGATGTTATTTATTTCTCTGAATTTTTATGCCAACAGAACCAATATATTGTCATCCAAAATATGATAGGATGTTAGATTGGAAATGAATGAAGTGTTAATCCAACCTAAACACTGATTTCATATTGAATTTAACAGGCTTTGGGTTACTCTAACTTTTATGCTTTTATCTTTTTTTGCCTTTCACACTTTAAGCGACTTTAATATCTTCTAATTGCATATGGATGGATTTCGATTGTTTCTCATGTTGACCATCCTCGCGGGGATAAGTGCTTGTCGAAGCAAAAAGGCAATGTTCACCGAAAAAACGGTTGCAGGAAAATCTATTGAGATTACTGCTTTGCTGGATTCTTTAGATTTATTGTTGAATTCAGAAGAGACTATTACCTCCAATGCAGTGGATAAGCCGGAAGTTTATCAACCTTCTGTTCGAAGGGATTTTAAATTGTTGCATACCCGTTTGGAACTGCTTCCTGTTTGGGAAAGCTCCTCCATGATAGGCAAGGCTCAACTGACATTGATCCCGTGGTTTTATTCTAATGATAGTCTTATTCTTGATGCAAAGGGTTTTGAAATTCGTCAGGTTAGATTAGTGTCTCCTATTCAGCAAAATCTGACATTCAGTTATTCCGACAGTTTGAAAATGCGGATATTTCTTGGTAAAACATTTTCCAGAGATGATACCCTAATTCTGCAAATAGATTATGTTGCACAACCTGAACAGTTCGTAGCAGGAGGTAGTGACGCAATACAATCCGATAAAGGATTGTTTTTTATTAATCCATCCGGAAAAGACCCCTTCAGGCCTCGTCAATTATGGACGCAGGGGGAACCGGAGTCCGCCTCACGATGGTTTCCAACCTTGGATGCGCCTAATCAAAAATCCACACAAGAAGTTTGGATAACCGTTCCGGATTCCTTCATTACATTATCAAATGGAAAGCTACTATCTTCTACAAAATTAGAGAACGGCCTCCGTATGGATTATTGGAAGCAAACATTGCCCCATGCACCCTATTTATTTATGATAGCTGCAGGACGGTTTTCTAAATTAAAGGATACATGGAATGGTATAAATCTCGAATATTTGATCGAACCTAAATACGAGAAATATGCGCCTATGATTTTTGGTCGTACACCGGAAATGCTGTCCTTTTTCTCTGAAAAGTTTAAAACCCCTTATCCGTGGGAAAAATACACTCAAATAATTGTAAGAGAGTTTGTCTCCGGTGCAATGGAAAATACCGGAGCAGTTGTACATTTCGAATTGTTGAATCAGGACTCTCTGGAATATCAGGATGGCAACTATGAAGATATCATTGCGCATGAACTGGTCCATCATTGGTTTGGAAATTTGGTCACAGCCGAAAGCTGGTCTCAGATTTGCCTGAATGAGTCGTTTGCCAGTTATGGGGAATACTTGTGGAAGGAATATAAGTATGGAAAAGCGGTAGCAGATGCGCACATTCGCAACGATTTAGATTATTATATTAATCGTTCGAAGCATCATCGAAAGTCTTTGGTGAGGCATTATTTTCGGGAAGCAGGAGATGTATTTGATGCCCATTCTTATCAAAAGGGCGCTTGTATTTTGCATTATTTGAGAAGTGTTGTAGGAGATGAAGCCTTTTTTGAATCGCTTCGTTTGTATCTCCATCAAAATGCGTTTGGTTCTGCGGAGGTGTCTCAGTTAAGGCTTGCATTCGAGGCTGTGACAGGACAGGATTTTAAGGTTTTTTTTGATCAATGGTTTTTTAGCTCTGGTCATCCGGTTTTGGAGATGTCCCAGGCGTGGGATGAGGTTTCCGGAGAGACCAAGATTAGCCTCAGGCAAGTTGTGGATGGGGGCAATGCTGTGCCCTGGGAGTTGCCACTAACCCTTGCTGTTTATGAAGATATTAAACCTAAATTAATTTCTTTGACTTTAAAAACGATGGATACTGTTATACGAATTAAAGGAAATAACATTCCTAAAGCCGTTGTAATAGATCCGTATCGGGTCATTCCCGGGCAATTGCGAGAAAAAAGAAGTCTGGAAGAATGGGCATTTTTATTAGGGCATTCGGAGTTGCCTGTGTTAAAGACTCAGGCATTGGAAGAACTCGCCGTTTATCTTATAAACGATAGTATATTTAAAATCATCCATGACATGGCGGGAGGGACTGAGGCCTCTCTTTTACTTCGTCGGGAAGCGATGAAGGTTTTGGAATATTACTCCGGTCCCTCAGCCCAAAGTCTTACCCTGGATGCCATCCAATGGTGTTCAGACAAAGATCTTCAGATTCGTCAACGGGCTTATCCTTTATTTGCTTCTCAATTTGCGCAATTGACAGAGGCCCAGAGAGCGGAAGATAGCTTAAAGAATTCTGCGCTTATGGTCCTTCGCAAGGGACTTTTAGATTCCTCTAATGTTATTCGAACCATTTCTTTAGAAATGTTATACGGGATGGAATCGGCCGAAGCACTGGCATTTGCCCGATCCTTGTCGAACAACAAAAATTTGGAATTGCTCCTCATGGCAATGATTATCCTGGATCAGGAAGATGACCCTCTTTTGTACTCCCTGATTGAAAGTGCTTTGAAAACCGGCCTGCCACAAATGGATCGTTTTATGGTTGTTAATTGGCTTTACAACAAACTCGAAATGGAAGATCAAATCACGGTTCCGGTCTCTGCTCAGTCGGGTGTGTTGGATTGGCTAAAGGCGTTAATGTGTTTTGATCCAATGCCTGAAATCAGAGGCATGGCAGCAGAGCTGGCGGTTCAGTGGAACGGGAAAATGGCCCTTCAGGATGCCCATCTGCCAATACATTTGGCCCAGCAACTTGCAGTGGAAAAACACCCGGAAATAAGGAGGCGTTTAATGAAACTTATACAACCTTCAGAAGAAAAAAAGTAAGGTTTAGACAGAATACACTCTAGAAAGCGGAAATAAGGGTGAATTGGTATAAATTTGTTCTTTAAATAAAAACAGGGATGAGTCATATAAAATCGTTTCAGAAAATATTGGTAGCGAATCGGGGGGAGATAGCATTGAGGGTTATGCGCACCGCAAGAGAAATGGGCATACGCACAGTGGCGGTATATTCCGAAGCAGACAGGCTTTCTCCTCATGTGTTATATGCAGATGAAGCGTATTGCCTGGGCCCGGCGCCGTCTTCAGAGTCTTATCTGAAAGCAGACACAATATTGGCGCTGTGTAAAGAAATTGGGGTGGATGCGATACATCCGGGATATGGATTTTTATCGGAGAATGCAGGATTTGCCCGTGCGGTGCGCGAAGCAGGCATTACGCTGATTGGGCCTTCTCCTGAGGCGATGGATGTTATGGGCAGTAAACTTGCTGCCAAGCAGGCCGTAAAAGGGTATCAGGTTCCAATGGTCCCAGGGACCGATGAAGCTGTTTCAGACCCAAACGAAGCGAAGAAAATTGCCGAGCAGGTAGGGTATCCAATTTTGATTAAAGCCTCTGCCGGAGGCGGTGGAAAGGGGATGCGAGTTGTTGAGAAACCTGAAGAACTGGAAGAACAAATGCAAAGAGCGTCTTCTGAAGCCATAAGTTCTTTTGGGGATGGAGCGGTATTTATCGAAAAATTTGTTGGGTCTCCCAGACATATTGAAATTCAGGTTTTGGGTGATACACATGGCAATATCGTGTATTTGTTTGAGCGGGAATGTTCTGTTCAAAGGCGTCACCAGAAAGTGGTAGAAGAAGCCCCTTCTTCAATCCTGACGCCTGAAGTACGAAAAGCTATGGGTGAAGCTGCGGTGAATGTATGTAAAGCATGTAATTATACCAATGCCGGCACAGTAGAGTTTCTGGTAGATGATCAATTAAATTTCTATTTTTTGGAAATGAATACCCGACTTCAGGTAGAGCATCCGGTCACTGAAATGATCACCGGGTTAGATCTGGTACGGGAGCAAATTCGCATTGCAATGGGGCATCCATTGTCTTATCGTCAGGAGGATTTGCGGATTCATGGCCATGCGGTGGAAGTTCGGGTTTATGCCGAAGATCCGACCAATAATTTTTTGCCGGACATAGGTACGCTTCAGGTATATCGCCGGCCTTCAGGTCCGGGGATTCGGGTAGATGATGGCTTTGAACAGGGTATGACTATTCCAATTTATTATGACCCGATGATTTCGAAATTGATTGTGCATGCCGGCACAAGAGAAGAGGCGATGGATAAAATGGTCAGGGCAATTGATGATTATACTATTTCGGGTGTTAAAACGACCTTGCCTTTTTGCAGATTTGTTATGTTACATCCTGCATTTAGAAAAGGAGATTTTGATACGCATTTTATCACCCGATACTTTAAACCTGAAATGCTGGAAACACCGCTCTCTGCGGATGAAAAGGAAGCCCTATCTGTGTTATTGTCTGAATTAAGCACAAGCAGTAAGCCCACTGTTCGCATCGAAAATACCAACGGGTCTTCGGCGTCTGCCTGGAAAAAAAGAGCTTGGTAATACTTGTTTATACAATTTGAAATATGTCAATAGATCCTATTAATTCTCAACGCGCACCGGAACCGGTCGGGTTATATCCTCATGCTCGCAGAGAGGGTAATTTGTTGTTTTTGTCCGGTGTTGGGCCAAGAGAAAGAGGAACGAAAAAGATACCCGGAGTAGAGTTGGATGAAGCCGGAAATATTGTGTCTTACGATATTGAGACTCAATGCCACTCTGTATTTCGTAACATTCGATATATTCTGGAAGAGGCTGGTTCTTCCTGGGAGGATATTGTAGATGTAACAGTATTTCTGACGAATATGAAAGCTGATTTTCCGGTCTATAATCGGATTTATGCGGAGTACTTCAAGGATAATTTGCCCTGTCGCACCACGCTTGGCATTACCGCCTTGCCAACACCGATAGCGATAGAGTTGAAAGTTATCGCCCGGATTAAATAATAAAGAAACTTATGGATTGGCTTGCACCAAGCATTCGCTTGGTGCAAGCCTTTTGTTAAGGGGCTAGTCTGGAGATTTTCCAGATGCCTTTTGAGGATTTTTCGTACAAAATCCGATCATGAAGTCTTCCGGGTCGGCCTTGCCAGAACTCAATGGCAGAGGGAATCACCCGAAATCCACCCCAGAAATCCGGTCTTGGAGGGTCACTTTCCTTAAAAGTTTTGGATAACTCTTCCATGGTGTCTTCAAGAATCTGACGATCCTCAATTTTTTGACTTTGGGGAGATGCCCAGGCGCCTAGGCGGCTTTCCTTTGGACGACTCTGGTAGTATAGTTCGGATTCTGCTGTTTTGATTTTTTTAACTTTTCCCTGAATTCTTACCTGGCGCTCCAGGTCATGCCAGAAAAATACCAATGCTGCATGGGGATTATCTTTTAACTCCTGACCTTTATGGCTTTCATAATTGGTGAAAAAGACAAACCCATCTGCATCATAACCCTTGAGTAAAACGATTCTTGCAGATGGGCGACCTTTTTTGTCAGCAGTTGCAAGGGTCATGGCATTGGGTTCAGGGACTTTGGACTCCATAGCATTGTCAAACCACAAGGCAAACTGCTGAATCGGATCTTGGAATACCTCGTTTTCACTTAAGGTGGCATTTCGATATTCTTTACGAAGGTGAGAAATATTAGAGGCTTGCATAATCAAGGAAGCTAAGAATCGCAGTAAAGTTAGGACTAATGGGTGTAAAAACCGCCCCCGCTTAGGGTAAGCAACCGCTTGGGGTGAGCAACGGCTATTGTTTCTCGGAACGGCCTTTGCGTACGGGTATTGCATTCCAGGGGTCATCAGGCCATGCGTGCTTGGGATACCGGCCTTTCAGGTCTTTTCGGACTTCAAAGTAAGTCTGGTTCCAGAAGTTCTTTAAATCTCTGGTGACCTGAACAGGTTTATATCCCGGCGAAAGCAAATGTAACAGAACCGGCATTTTGCCTTCGTTTACTGTTGGGGTTTCTGCTAATCCAAACATTTCCTGAAGACGCACTGCCAATACCGGCGGAGCTCCATCTTCAAAATACTGAAGGCGAATGTTGGATCCGGTTGGGACTTGTATGCTTACAGGTGCCAGGGCGTCCATTCTTTGCTGATGCGTCCAGTCTAACCGGCTTTTGAGAATGTTTAGTAAATCCAGGTTTTTTAATCCCTGAACATTGCGAATGTTCTCTAACCAAGGCAATAACCATTCGTCTATTGATTCCAGAAGATCGTCCTTTTGGAAAGATGGCCAGGCTTCATCTTGCCTCCAGATGTTCAGGCTTTGGATTCTGGCCAGCCAATTTTGAATGCCTTCGTTCCAATCCAGTAATTCCCCACGGCTATCTTTTATCGCCCGAGAAAGGACTGTCAATAGTGTTTTCTGGTCAGGCCTGGCCAGAGGTTTTACTTCTACTGGTAAACCCATCAGGTGCACTTCCTGAAGGCAAATGAGTTCCTTTTTTCTATTGTCCCATTCGATTTTTTCTCTTGTTTGGAAATGAGATTTCATTTCTGAAATTTCAAGCGGTGCTGCCATAAAAATTTTGCCTTCCTGTTTCCCGGCATCCATGTTGGAAATCACCAGCCATTCTGAGCGATTCAGGGTGTCATGCTCATCCAGACGGCCAATTCTGCCATTGGTGAGCCGGTATCTGGAAGACCCTTTTTCTAATTGCTTTGCAATTCGTTCGGGATAGGCGGAAGCTAACAACCTGCCGCAGAAAGCGATATCTGACAGGGAGAAATTTTCCTTGCAGTTGAGTAATTGTTTCCAGTGTCGGGCAAGTTTATCAATTCGTTGCAATACCGATATCCTGGCGGAAACAGGTGCCATATTTTTCCATTGCCAATACGCTTCAATTTTGGTTTCGATGTCGGCACCAGCTTCAGGATAAGGGTCTTTCTCTTCCAATAAACTGGCAAGCCAACAGGCCAGGGCTTGTTGTGGTTGCGTTTCTGCTTTTAGCAGAAGCGCTGCAATTCTGGGATGAGCCGGTAGGTTGAGTAGCTTTCGTCCATAGTCAGTCAGGTTGCCATTCTGAAGGGCCTGAATTTCATGAAGCCAGGCCTCTGCCTGAGCCAATGCACCGGCAGGTGGAATATCCGGCCAGTCGGCGGCCAAAATTTCTTTCAGACCCCAGTCGGCCAGCTCCAGCATCAGGCTGCTCAAATCTGCATCAAGAATTTCCGGTTTTCTTGATTCGGGCAGAAACCCGTGTTCTCCTTTGGTCCAAAGGCGATATGCTTTTCCGGGCCCTAAGCGACCGGCACGACCGGCTCTTTGGTCCGCTGATTCCCGGCTGATTCTTTTTGTGACCAGGCGACTTAAGCCGGATGCTGGGTCATAACTTGGGAATCGGGCATAACCGCTGTCTATCACTACGGTTACGCCTTCAATAGTTAAGCTTGTTTCTGAGACAGGCGTAGAGAGGACCACTTTTCTTCTGCCTGAAGGGTCCGGCAGAAGAGCCTCCTCCTGAATGTTTAATTCCTGATCGCCATACAAGGGTACAACCTTTAACGAGCTAAGTCCATCTGCATTTGAGAGGGCTTCTTCAACCTGTTGGATTTCTGCCTTGCCGGGAAGAAATACCAGTAAATCTCCATGGTCTTGTCGGATCGATTTTAAAATGGCGCGTGAGGCTAAGGTTGAAATTTTTTGATCGCCGCCAGGGCTTTCCAGGTACTCGATTTCAATGGGGAAGGCTCGCCCTGAGCTTTGGAGTACCGGGCAACGGTCCATGCAACGAGAGATTTTTTCTCCCGGAAGGGTTGCAGACATGACCAGCAGGCGAAGGTCGGGCCTAAGAATTTTTTGACATTCTCGGGCGAGAACAAAGGCGGTATCGAGCTCCAGGCTTCTTTCATGGAATTCATCCAGGATAATCAGGCCAACCGACTCCAGGGCATTGTCCGAGAGCAACATGCGGGTTAGCACCCCTTCCGTAATGACCTCGATGCGCGTTTTTTTGCTTAACCGGGCATCAAATCGAATCCGATACCCCACAGTATCTCCTACCAAATCGCCTATGTGCCATGCCAGTCGAGTGGCAACGGACTTTACTGCAAGGCGTCTGGGTTGAATGAGTAAGATTTTTTTATTTTGGAGCCATGGTTCTTCCAGCAGTTGAGCCGGTAACCAGGTGCTTTTTCCAGCACCCGGCGGTGCATGGAGGATGAGGGTGTTTCTTTCAGACAAGCATCTTTGAATTTCGGGCAGTAATTCTGCTACGGGCAAGGCGTTTTCCATTAACCTGGATATACTGTCGAAAGGATAGATTGACGCACTTCTAACTATAAGAACACCATTATTGTACAGGGAATTCAGATACTTCAGGTACAGGCTCTGTCTCTGGCATTTTTTTAATTACAAAAGGGGTAGATGCCGGTGTCATGGTCACAAATTGTTTTCGATTTTCCGCCGTAATCAGGGTGCCTGAATTTGTGTAAATGGGAATATCTGCTTGTAAGAAAAAAGTACAGGCTTCTAAACTCAACCCTTCATCGCTCAATAAAATATATTTTAACAAAGGGTTCAGGGGTTTGATTAAACCTTGGCGGATTCGTTGACGAGCGCGCTTGAATCGCCAGGCCAGTAAAAATCCTGGCTTTGTTTGACTATCCAGGGTTTGATAGTACTGCAGACCTGTTTTAAGCGCCTTTGTGTAATTTCTTTTTCCCATCCAACCTTTTAAGCTGATTTTGCCTTTTAGACGATCAAATAACCCGTTGAGTTGGGCAGAAGAAACAAGCATCACCTCAGGTTTCAGGGAGCGTAAGGCATTTTCAATGGAAGAATTTCCATGCGGAAAAATAATCTGCATATTGAATTGCAAGGGAAGATAATACCCCTTCAATCTATTTTCCAGTTTCCAGTAGGGTACACAGGGCATAAAAGTTTTTGCCTCACCCAAGGAGGAAAATGCGGTCAATTCCTCTTGAAATTTCTTTAACAGAGTTGCATGCGTGTCCACCGACCCTTTGAGGCTGTGGTCCTGTTGAATTTCATAAGAGATGCAGCAGACATCGTCTGCCTGTACTTGGTTTTTCAGGCCTTTGATTTCCGGGAGGTTCTCACGCCAATAAGACTTTCCCGGGTCTATGAGCCAGTCAAAAATAGCTGTACGCCCCGGCACTAAAATTTGTTCATCATCAAATAGGGTGACAATATCCTTGACCGTGAAGTTTGTTCCTAATGCGGCTAAGGCTCTGTGATAGGTGTCCGCATCTGACACCATTACCATTTTCATTCCGGTTTGTCGGGCAATTTCAGCAACATCCTTAGTAGAAGCTTCATAAGGAATCATAACCGGAATGGCGCCCAGGAGTCTTCCCCCTAATTCGATATAAATGAGTGCCGGGTTGTTTTGGGCAAATACCCCAAAAGTATCGCCTCGGGTAATATTCCTGGATAATAGAAACCCAGCCATGCAGTAACCGAGGGCAATGGTTTCTTTCCAGGAAACGATTCTGTTTTTTTTCTCATCCTGCCAGAGGATGAAGGGCATCTCCGGAATAATTCGGCTATAGGCCTGATCCCATAGTTCGTTCAGGGTTTCCGGGAATTGTTGCAGGCTCTCCTTTTTGCTCACACTTTAGTATTTCCCTCAAAAATAAAATGATAATTTTACCCATTATGAACAATCCGTTCACAAGGTCACCTGAATATCCATTTAATCTTACACAGCCCCCGGTAGTAAAAGATCGCTATTGGGTTCATATTCTGTTGTTTGTCCTGGCGCTGCTTACGACAACCCTTGCAGGGGCAGAGTTAATTACCGGCAGAACTTTTGAACAATTATCTTTTTGGGAGGATTTTTACAAAGGGTTGCCTTTCTCCCTTTCCTTTCTTTGGTTTCTGACTTTTCATGAGTTTGGGCACTACTTTACGGCGGTTTATCATGGTGTCAGATGTTCTTTGCCTTATTACATTCCGATTTATCTGCCGTTTTCAATTTTTAACATCGGCTCTATGGGGGCGGTTATTCGCATGCGGGAAACGCCAGGTACCACCCGAAAGTATTTTGACATAGGTATTGCCGGTCCTTTAGCAGGCTTCGTGGTCGCGTTGTTTTTGCTATGGTATGGTTTTGCCTTTATGCCCGGACCGGAATATCTGTATGAGATTCATCCGGAATATCATAATTGGTTTGGGGGACATATGCCTTCAGATGCGGAATTGCAGGATGCGATGAAAGGCAGTGGTGCAATCTCGATTGAGCTGGGAAACTCTTTAATTTTTCAACTCTTTCAATATTGGTTTGCAGATCCTGAAAAAATGCCCGGTGCTATGGAAATGTACCATTATCCATTTTTGTTTGTTGGATACTTGACCTTGTTCTTCACTGCCCTGAATCTCCTACCCATTGGTCAATTAGATGGAGGACATGTGACTTATGGGTTGTTTGGAAGAAAAATAGCCGGGATCATTTCCAGAATAACTGTTTTATTTCTAGTGGGATACGGTGGGCTTGGCTTCGTAGATTTTGCAGACGATTATTATCTGGTCTATCTTGCTTTATATGCCCTATATGTATTTTATGTGATGACCAAAATTTTGGGGAATGCCAGGACCATTGAGGCTTTGGCTGCTGCCTCAGGCCTTTTATTGTTACAATTTCTAATTGAGAAGTTTATTGGGTTTAGAGACGGCGGAACTCTATGGTTGATGTATTCCTTTATTGCGGTTAGATTAATTGGGTTGGATCACCCACCTGCGCGGGTGGAACAGAAGTTAAACCCGGGACGCGTTGCATTAGGGATATTGGCCCTTATTATTTTTATTCTTTGCTTTACCCCGGATCCTCTGAAGATGGTAGTTATTGAGCCGGCTTTACCCTATGCCCCCCAAAGTCCTGAAGATGCAGAGGAGATTGTGGTGAGTATTTGGAGGATTTTAAGTTAATGTCTGCCGTAAAGGAGTTCTCATTTTCTGAATAGAGGAAATAGCATAGGTTATTAAACCTGTACGAATGATTCCAGATTTACCTGATACTTATGAAAAAGACAATAGAAGATTTTAAAGCGTTTGTTCTCAGAGGAAATGTTATTGATCTAGCTGTGGGGGTTATTATTGGTGGGGCATTCGGAAAAATTGTCAATTCCTTAATTGACGATATTATAATGCCTCCAATTGGACTGTTAATTAACAATGTAGATTTTAGGGATTTGAAAATGAAAATTGGGGGTTCCCCCGAGGCGCCTGTGTTTTTGTCTTATGGCAATTTTCTACAGATTTGTTTTGAGTTTCTGATGATTGCATTTGTCATTTTTATGGTCATTCGTTTTATGGCAAAACTTCGTAAACAAGAAGAGACGCCTGCTCAATCGTCTGACGCATCTCCAACACCAGAGGATGTGTTGTTGTTGAGAGAAATCAGGGATGCCTTAAAGAAGTAATTGAAGTTCGGTAACCAACCCTGGTTAGTTGTCAAGCCTAAGCAACTCTCCAAGTTTTTTGTCGTGCTTATAAATATCCTCCCGGAAATGAATCCTTCCTTCTGTATCAACAAAGGCTGTAAAATAGGCAATAAAAACAGGGATTTTTTCTTTTAGGGTAACCTGCTCTTCAGCGTCACGATCCATAGCTGCCATTATTTTTTCTTCCGGCCACTCCGGGTCGTTCTGTAATAAATACTTAGCCAGTTTTATCGGTTCTTGTATTCGAATACAACCATGACTAAATGCACGCACAGGCTGAGCGAAAAGATTCTTCGCTGGTGTGTCATGCAGGTAAATATTATATTCATTAGGAAATAGAAATTTCACCCGCCCAAGGGCATTATTTCTTCCGGGCTTTTGTCGAATGTTGTAAGGGAAATCATATCCTTTATATAGGTGCCAATTAATGTGGGTGGAAGCAATCACTTTTCCTGAACCAGTGTATACTTCCATATTGTGTTGTTTCAGGTATTCGGGGTTTTTGCGCAGGGCTGGTAATAGTTCGTTTGCCAGAATGCTTCTGGGTACATTCCAATAAGGGCTAAATACTATGTATTCTAATTGATTGCTAAAGATTACCGTATTCGTTTTTTCTTTACCGACAACCGCATTGCAACTCCATTGTAATTTCTGCTGGTCAAACAGCATTAATTTAAAGTCCGGGATATTGACTGCAATGTATTTTCCTGTGGGTTCGGGGGGAGCCCATCGGCATCTTTCCTGATTGATTAAAATTTGACGAATACGATCTTTTACAGAATAGCGCATGGCCCGGAATGTCAATGCCTCAAGCATGCCTGTGGGTTGTATTCCATGACGGATTTGAAACGCTCTAACCCCCCGGGTTAAAACAGAATCAAAAACAGGAGAATTTAGCGAATCAGACAAATCCTCCTGTATTCTTAACAATTGTCGCACTTTGATCAGAATTTCAGCGGTGTCGCCATATTGCAATTCTTGTCCATTCCAATCTAATGGAGGCCATCCCCCAAGCGCCTCAATTTTTCTATATTTTGCCAACCAGGTTCCCAAATGGTCATATTGAGAATAGATGGCTTGTCTCTGAAATTCATTTCGGTCTTTCCCCTCTATAAAATTTTCCAAAAGATTGTATAAATTTTTATCTTTTCCTTTTATGCGCCAACCTGTTTGCTGTCGGATGGATTCCGGTAAGCCGACCCAGTTTCTGTTGGCATATTTTAAAAATAACAGAGAAAGTGAAATGTCTATCTCGGTAAGGATTTGTATGGAATTAGAATCCTGTTCAGCTCTGATGGCCTCTAATCTGCTGCTTAATTTTTCTGCGTCTTCCTGAATGGGTCGATCCAGTGCCTCTGCGCTTTCCCGACATAATTGGAATAAGATTGAGGTATATTCAACGGGTTCTCCATACCGAAACCAAAAGAGCTGATATTTCTTCTCCGCATAGCGTCTCAAAAGGGAGTCACACCAAAGGCTGTCAGGGCCTGCCCAGGCAGGATGTTGAATAAACAGAAGAGAATCTGTAAATATATATGCCGGGGGTGTTTCGGAAATCTGAGAAGAATCCTGCTCACTCGCATTCCCCCTACAATAAGTCAGGTATAATCCAGACACCCATAGAAACCCAACGAGGATAAGGTTTTGCAGGTTTTTCGAAAAGCATTTCTTCATCAGGTAAAGATAAGATTTTCGGAAACCTTAGCGCATGGTCTTAAAATCAAAATCAAATGCCTGTTTTCGAATTTAAATTCGTGGTGAGGGAGCATAATATTATGACAGAAGATTTCTTACAATTTGCCTGGAGGACTTTGTCTTTCAAACTTCAGGTTTTGAAAACCCGAAATCAGGAGATAATTCGGATTATTACGCCGGGGGTTCATAATCGGGATCAGGGTCCGGATTTTTTGGATGCCCGCATTCGTATTGGGAAGGTAGAATGGAATGGGCAGGTGGAAATTCATTTGCATGGGGATGAATGGTACCGTCACGGGCATCATCGGGATCCTTTGTACAACAATGTGATTTTGCATGTGGTATATGAAAAAGGGAAAGACCAGGCTCGCCGTTTGGATGGAACACCCATTCCGGAATTGGTGCTGGGGCCTCTATTAGACCCTGATGTAAAGTCCCGATATGAAAACCTGCAAAAGCAGATGGATGAAATCCCTTGTCGTCATTTACTTAACACGGTGCCCACAGGGATATTATATTCCTGGTATGAGGTATTATTTCGAGAAAGACTGATGCGGAAAGCAGATGATTTTCGGCGGGAGACCACGCATAAAACTACCGATCTACACGAGGCCTATTTTCTGGCACTCGCCGGGCATTTTGGCGGGATATTAAATGGAGAACTATTCAGGACTTTATTTCGGGATTTGCCCTATTCTGTTATCAGGAAAAATGCGGACAAGCCGGAAGTGCTGGAGGCTATTTTGTTGGGTAAAGCCGGATTGTTAAGGCGGGAAGATTTTGAAGACCCTTATGAAATCAACCTAAAGCAGGAATGGTTGTATCAGCAAAAAAAATACAATCTGGCTTCACCGCCGGCCATATCTTTAAGATATATGCGCATGCGTCCGGCCGGTTTTCCGGATTTGCGACTGGCCCAATTGGCAGTATTTCTGCATCAATATCCTGACCCGGGTATTTTTATCCACCCGGAATCCTGGAAAGGCCTGTTAAAACAAAAATTTATTCCTTCCAATTATTGGAAAACAAGACACCGCATTGGTCAGGCAGAAAAAGCCCACACCCATGTTCGTCCCGGAAAAGACTTTCTAACCTTGTTGTTGATGAATGTATTATTGCCTTTGGCTTATTTTCTTAAATCTGCGCATGGCAAACCCCTGATATCTTCTGAGGAGTGGAATTTTATTCGAATGCTTCCTCCGGAAAAGAACCGCATTACCCGCTTATTTGAACAATCCGGTCTGAAAGCAGGAAGTGCAACAGAGGCCCAGGCTCAAATTCAATTGTATAAACAATATTGTCTGAACAAAAAATGCCTGAATTGTGCCATCGGGAAATACTGTATTGGAGGTGGGGATATAAATCGGGATTATTTGATGGAGGGGTAAACAGGTTTGCTCTGTCATACATGGGCTCTGCTGTGTGCTTCGGGAAAACTCCTGAAACTGCCTAAAATAAAAATGCGCCAGGGATAGTTAAGGTGGAGGACCAGGAATTGGTTGGCATCGGGTTAGGTTTGGATAGGGCTCTATCCATTTCAAGGCAAAAATTAATCTAAAGAGGGGCATCCTCCTCATTCCGCTGCATTTTAGTACTTTTATAGACTATTTTAGGCTTGAGATATGCAAATGAAAACTCGATTTAAGGCTCTGATTCCCCACCTAATTGTGACAGGGATATTTTTGCTTTTGATAACCATTTACTTTTCCCCTGTATTTAGTGGTAAAAAACTCGCTCAATCAGACTTAATGCAGGTGGCCGGCATGGGGCAGGAAGTATTTGAGTATAAGAAACAAACGGGTGAAACGAGCCTCTGGACCAATAGTATGTTTGGCGGGATGCCGGCGTATCAGATTAGTGGGATTGAAAGCTCCTTTAATTTATTTTCTATTATTTCTAAGGTCATTTCTTTCGGATTACCTCAACCCCTGCCTCTGGTAATTTTATATTTTGTAGGCGCCTACATCTTTCTGCTTGCATTTGGTGCCGGTCCCTGGATTGGCGGGATAGGGGCCATGGCCTTTACCTTTTGTTCGTATAACTTCATTATTCTGGAGGCGGGCCACTACAATAAATCTTTGGCCATTGCTTTTATGGGGCCTGTTCTTGCAGGTATTCGCTACACCTATCGGAAAGACTTGCTGATTGGGGGGATCTTGTCTGCTTTTTTTGTGGCACTTCAGGTTTGGGGTGGTCACCCTCAGATTACTTATTATTTGCTGTTTGCCATCTTGTGTTATGTTCTTGCTGAAGGCTGGTCCGCTTTTCAAGAGAAAACCCTGCCCCATTTTCTAAAGGCTTCCGGCATTCTGATTCTCGCAGCCGGTTTAGGTACTGCTTCTTATGCAGGCCATCTTTACATTACTTATGACTATGCTAAACAAACTATTAGAGGTAATTCTGAACTTAGCAGCAGTGGAAATGAGACCGGCAGTGGGCTGGACAAAGATTATGCTTTTGCCTGGAGCTATGGCAAGGCGGAAACCTTTACCCTCTTGATCCCAAGATTCATGGGAGGTTCCTCTCAGGAAGATGCGGGAAAAAATAGTGAAGCCTATAAAGTTCTGGTTCAAAACGGATATTCGGATGCGGAAGCTAAACGCTTACCTACTTATTGGGGCGCACAGCCCTTTACCTCAGGACCCGTGTATGTAGGGGCTGTAATGATATTTTTATTTGTATTAGGCTGTTTTCTGATAAAAGGTCCGACCCGTTACTGGATTCTGGCCGCCACACTTTTGTCCTTCATGTTAGCATGGGGCAAGAATCTGGAATGGTTTAATTATCTCCTGTTCGATACACTGCCGATGTTCAATAAATTTCGGGCAGTAGCAATGGCCTTAGTTATAGCCTCCCTCACCATACCCTTAATGGCGGCACTTGCTCTGAGCGCCTGGGTTTCCTCCACCGGCAACAAGCAGGAAAAGTTAAAAGCCTTGTATTGGGCAACCGGAATTACCGGCGGTCTTTGTCTGCTGTTTGCTCTGGCGCCGGGCACCTTCTTTGATTTTTCCGGTCCATCTGACAATCAAATGGGACAGCTTGCCAAGTATTTGGTAAGCGACCGAAAATCTATGATGCAACAAGATGCTGGCCGTTCCCTTGGCTTTATTTTGGCAACGGCCATTATTGCCTGGCTTCTGCTTAATCAAAAACTTAAGAAAGAGATATTCCTGGGCATTGTTGCAATCCTGACGCTTACAGATCTATGGACTGTAAACTTAAGATATCTTGGAAAAGATGAATTTAAACCCGCTACTCAGGTAGAAAAGCCATTTACCCCAAGTATTGCAGATCAAATGATTCTGGAAGATAAAGACCCCAACTTCCGGGTGTTGAATACAACCGTTAATACCTTTAACGATGCCTCCACTTCTTATTTCCATAAATCTGTTGGGGGCTATCATCCGGCCAAATTAAGACGCTATCAGGATATGATTGAAAGACACATCAGCCAAAACCATTTTAATGTGCTGAATATGTTAAATACAAAATATCTGATTATGTCCTCCCGAGAGGAAGGCGGTTCGCCAATGGCTCAAAGAAATCCCGGCGCTCTTGGAAATGCCTGGTTTGTTCATAACCTGATTTGGGCTGAAAATGCAGATCAGGAAATAGAAGCTTTAAATCCTCCTTTTGCGCCGGATACTACAGCCGTGGCAGATGTTAGATTTAAATCTCAGATCCTTACGAACTGGTCAGCTCCGGAGCCCGGAGATACCATATTCCTGACTTCTTATAAGCCTAATGAATTAATCTATACCAGTCGTACCAAAGGGGAAAGACTTGCTGTGTTTTCAGAAGTATATTTCCCTAATGGATGGAAAGTATGGATAGATGATCAACCGGCAGATCATTTTCGGGTTAACTATATTCTGCGTTCTATGAATGTACCGGCCGGGGAACATAGCATACGCTTTAAATTTGATCCGGATGATTATACAAGAGGTAATGCATTGGGTGATATTACTTCCGGAATAATAACGGTGTTACTGATACTGGCTGTATTCATGACAGTCAAAAAATCTGTTTCGAAAGATGCGTAACGACACCCTTGAACATGCCAAAGGCTATGATGCCGTTTTTTTTGATGAGATGGTACATACATCAAAAAAGGCGGCGGAGTTTATAGTTCCGGATTTAATTCATAAAGTTCAGTGTAAATCCATTTTGGATTTGGGGTGTGGCACAGGTGAGTGGCTGAGTGTATGGGAAAAACATGGAATACAGGATTTGCTTGGGGTTGATGGAGATTATGTCAGTCGTTCGGCTATGAAAATTAGTCCGGACAAATTTTTTGTACATGATTTGGAAAAGCCCTTTGATGCAGGGAGAAAATTCGATCTTGCCATGTCTGTGGAAGTAGCTGAGCATTTGCCGGAATCGGCCGCAGATAATTTTGTGGATTCATTAACCCGGCACGCCGATGTTATTGTGTTTTCCGCAGCTGTCCCCGGGCAGGTGGGAACCTGGCACATAAATGAACAATGGCAGTCGTATTGGAAAGAGAAGTTTGAATCAAGAGGATATGAAGCGTTAGATTATGTGCGTAATAAATGGTGGAATAATCCCCATATTGTGTGGTGGTATCGTCAAAATATTCTGATTTATGTAAAAGCAGATAAATGGGACAATTATCCCAATTTGAAAAAAGAGAGAGAAAAAAATAAAGGAATTCAAAAACCCAACATACATCCTGATTTTGAATTTCATTTAAAGCATATTCACGGATTCAAAAACCAATTACTGGCCAAACCTTGGTATATTGTAAATAAATTTATTTTCAAAATCTGGTATTCTATATTTACAGCCTAAGGTATGCGCTTAAAAGATTTACAAAGGCTAAATACGACAGAGGCAAAACTAAACAACAGTGAATACCTCGTCTATAAACCTTTGTTTAAAGAATTGCGTTCTGCTATCACAAGGTTTTCTGGCGGAAGATTGCTGGATATTGGTTGTGGCAATAAACCATATCGTGTTTGGTTTGATTCACATATCGATGAATATCTGGGGTGTGATATTATTCAGTCAGATTTAAATAAAGTTGATGTCATTTGTACGGCTCAGTCGATACCTTTCCCCAATGCTAGTTTTGACACAGTCTTTACAACACAAGTTATCGAACATGTGGGCGATCATGAAGGGATGTTAAATGAAGCATTTCGTTTATTGAAATCCGGTGGCAAGTTGATTTTATCCGGGCCATTTTATTGGCCCTTGCATGAAGAACCTCATGATTATTTTCGCTACACTAAACATGGGTTTAAGTTACTTTTGGAAAAGGCCGGGTTTAAAGTTGTTGAGATTAAGCCCTGTGGTGGAAAATGGGCTGTCACGGGAATTATGATACTCTCGTTGATTCCATTCAGGCCTAAAGTGTTAAATTTTATTTTAAATCCAATTTTTTCCAGATTAGACAAAATGTTTTTTGATCCAATCATAACCTTCAATTATGTTGTTGTAGCAGAGAAGCCATGAGTCAGGTTGTTTTATCCGTTATTATCCCTTGTTATAAACATGGGGCCTTCTTGCCGGAGGCTATCTCCAGTATTGAAAAATATACAGAACACCCGATAGAAATAATCATTGTAAATGATGGCTCACCGGATGAATTAACCCGGTCTGTAATACAAGCCTATATTGAAAAAGGGTATCATGTAATTGATCAGCCGAATCAAGGTTTGGCGCGTGCGCGTAATAATGGAATTTCAAAAAGTACAGGAAAGTATATTTTGCCCTTAGATGCAGACAATTATATACTAACTGAATATTTAAAATCAGCAATTGAAATATTAGAAGCAAATCCTGAAATAGATATTGTATATTCTGATAGAATGTTATTTGGTGATGTTGAAGGATATGATGCGGTAGGCTCCTATAATCTTCAAAAACTAATGCTCAGCAATTATATTGACGCATGTGCCATATATCGCAAAGAAGTTTGGGAAGCCTGCGGTGGGTATGATCCAAACATGCCGGCTATGGGCGCAGAGGATTGGGAAATGTGGTTGAACGCATCTTTCAAAAGCAAAACATTTTATTATCATTCCCAACCGATATATGCCTACCGGCTTTTGGGTGAATCCATGGCTCGAACCATTACTGGTCCGAAATATGGAAAAATTAAGAATTATCTGCAGCATAAATATCCGGATAAATTAGGCTTTACAATCCTGGAAGATTCTATCGAAAAACGATTTAGGCGAAAGCCCCTGATGTTTATGGTGAAAATTATATTAAGAGCATGGTTTAAGTCTTATTATAAAACATTACAAGATAAAGGAAAGATTCAGGAAGATTAATGCAATTTACAGTACCAATATTATTTATCGTTTTTAACCGAGCTGATACAGGCATTCAAGTTTTGGATCAACTAAGGGTTGTTCAGCCGGCTAAAATATATTTTGCTGCCGATGCCCCAAGGTCTGAAAAAGGAGATTCTGAAAAAATCGCCTGCGATAAAGCCCGACAAATAATTGAATTAATTGATTGGCCTTGTGAAATTAAAACCTACTTTCCTGCTACAAATGTTGGCGCAAGACAATTTATAGGAGATGCTATAAGTTGGATGTTTGAATCTGAGAATGAAGGTATAATTCTAGAACATGATTGTTTGCCGCATATTGATTTCTTTGAATATTGTAAAGTCCTGCTGGAGTGGTACCGGGATGAAGACAGGGTAATGCACATTAGCGGCACTCAGTTTCAAGATAGGGGAAGGTCCAATCCGGAACTTCAATTTTCTCATTATAATCATATATGGGGCTGGGCAACCTGGAAAAGAGCCTGGC
>CANHCC010000030.1 GCA_947459115.1 Bacteroidota bacterium
ATCCCGTACACAATTCTGATAGGTTAAATTGTTGAACGGCTGTATTGATGGTGAGATAGGTCACATCATCCCAATTCACAAAATCAAGTTTTACAGCAGGCCACCATATAAATAGCGCAGGTAAAACAATCAGCAAAATAGCTTTCCAAGGGATAGAGGATTTTTCTATTTCTAATGCCTGTTTTTTATTTTTCATCTGGTAAAAGTGAATTCAACCAGGACTCTCGGGATAATCTTACTTCAGTTGAAGCTTGTGTATCTGCCTGAAATTTTAGCGTAAAAGGCTGATGAATTCCCGAGTAAACAATTGTAAAAATCTGAGAAACCCCTGCAGACAGGATACGCACCGGAATGGAATCTCCGGTTTGAAGTTTTGTAAGTCTGGTAATATCTGCTTCAGCGAGTGGTTTATTAAATACCTCTACAATTAAATCGTCATCACTGATACCTGCTTTCATCGCATCCGAACCTGGCTTTACTTGTACTCTCAGAAAAATGCCGCCACTTTCTTTTTGCACCTGTAGGCCCAACCTTTCCCAGGTTTTCATAGAATCCGGATATCGAACTGCCTTCAATCCTAAAGGGGAAAGCAAGGAATTATATTCAATGGGTACAACGCCACGAATATGGTTATTAAAAAATATTCTTGCCGGTTCTCCTGCCATTTCAATTGCGACTTGTTCGACACCATTCTCCGGCATCCCTTTACCTGTAAGGCCATAGCTGGTGTCTAATCGTCTGAATAATTCTTCGATACCTTGATTTCCTTCACTATGTTTTCTCAATAACAGATCTAATAAAAAACCTGCTCTTTCTCCCATACTATAGAAAGAGGTCCTATGCCAGGGATTACCAATTCTGGCTTGTGACAGCCAGGAATCAAAGGATGACATTTCACAAGAGATTAAATCAGAAGAATAGGCATTCTCTAATTGGGTGGTAATAGAAGACAAATGCGATAAAAATTCCTGTTCTGTTCTTAAGCCGGCGCGCGCCAGGGTAAGTTGTTCCATATAAGAAGTAACCCCTTCGGTAAACCAATGTAAACCTGTATAGGCTTCCTTCTCATAATTGTAGGGTAAAAGTGCTGCAGGCCTGATTCGTTTCACATTCCAGACATGGAAGAATTCATGACTGGTAATACCTAAAATCCCATATTGTATCGCCTCTATAGAAGAAGTAGATTCTTCCGGCAAAGTATAACAGGATGATGTGGCGTGTTCTACTGCATGACGAAAATTATAAGGACTAAGAATATACAGGCAATGATATTCTTTAAATGGAAAGCCTTGATTAAAAACAGCGGCCTGTTCGCGAAACAAGCGTGTCGCGGCTGTTTTTAACCATTCGTCTGAGTCGGCATTGCCACGATAATTTCCCTGAAAATGAAGATAAAAAGTGGCGCCATTTTCCTGAAAAGTCAGCGTATGAATGCGAGAAGATATTACTACCGGACAGTCTGCAAGATGATGATAATCTTTTGCTGTAAATATACCTTTCTCCAGCACCGGTAATGCAGTTGCTACTTTCAGTGTATTTCCGGGTATGGACAATACCGGAATCGTCAGCGTACATGGTTCCGAAAGCCTTTCCGGTATATAAGCAAAGAGATTGATTCCATTAAAATAATAAATATCTTTACCAATAAAGGAAGACCCTGCATCCAAAACGCCGGCATAATATCTATATTGAAATACAATTTTGCCTTTAGACGGATTGACGACTTGCCAGGTGTCTTTATCTAATTTTTGAAAAGGCAACAGGCTACCATCCTCTGTGCGGGCCACTACATGAGAAACTGCAGCGCTATAATTCTGAAGAATATAACGCCCCGGTCTCCAGGCCGGAATCTTAAAGGATGTGGTTTTCCCTTTGGAGGGTGAAACACGAAGCGATATGTTAAAAGACTTTTCTGCTTCACTGACCCAATTCAGTTGATACTGTAATCCAGTATCTGCTGCCTTTATTTTAAATAGAACAAAGGAAAGTAAAAGGAGTAACCTCAATACCCTTCGTATCATTTAAGATTGCGGTAACGAATTCTATGCGGCGTGTCGGCATCCTTGCCCAATTTCTTACGACGAAACTCTTCATATTCTGTATAGTTTCCATCAAAGAAGGTCACTTGGGAATCTCCTTCAAATGCCAGAATATGGGTACAGACTCTATCGAGGAACCAACGGTCGTGAGAAATAATAATGGCCGAACCACCAAAGTTTTCAATCCCTTCTTCCAAGGCTCGAAGTGTGTTCACATCAATATCATTGGTTGGTTCATCGAGAAGTAACACATTGGCTCCGCATTTCAAAATGTTGGCCAAATGCACGCGGTTTCGTTCTCCTCCTGATAACACCCCAACTTTTTTGGTTTGATCAGAGCCACTAAAATTAAATTTGGATACATAAGCTCTGCCATTGATATCCTTATTTCCAATCTTAATAACTTCATGACCTCCCGTGATGGCTGTGTACACATCTTCATCCGGATTCAGACTATCATGTTCCTGATCTACATAACCTAGCACAACTGTACTTCCTACTTCAAAATTACCGGTATCAGGTTTATCTTTCCCGGTTATCATCCGGAAGAGGGTGGTTTTACCTGCGCCATTAGGTCCGATAATACCCATGACTGCGCCTTTGGGCAGCATAAAGCTTAGGTTTTCAAATAGCAATCTATCTCCAAACGCTTTACTGATATTTTCAGCATTGATAACGACATCTCCGAGACGAGGACCAGAGGGAATGTAAATTTCAAGTTGCTGCTCTCTTCCTGCTCCTTCTTCACTTAAAAGTTTCTCGTAAGACGAAATACGCGCTTTACTCTTGGCGTGTCTGGCTTTTGGTGCCATCCGTATCCATTCCAATTCTCGTTCGAGCGTTTTCTGACGCTTAGACTCGGCCTTTTCTTCATTTTCTAAGCGCTTTTTCTTTTGATCCAACCAGGAAGAATAATTACCCTTCCAGGGAATGCCCTGTCCACGGTCTAGTTCCAAAATCCAACCAGCGACATTGTCAAGGAAGTAACGGTCGTGGGTAACGGCAATGACCGTTCCTTTGTATTGTTGCAAATGTTTTTCCAACCAATCAATGGACTCCGCATCCAAGTGGTTGGTCGGCTCATCTAAGAGCAGGATATCGGGTTCTTGAATGAGTAATCTGCAAAGTGCAACGCGTCGTTTTTCTCCACCCGAACAGATTGAAATCTGAGTTTCAGGATCCGGACAACGCAAAGCATCCATGGCCCGTTCCAAACGGCTGTCGAGATTCCACCCGTCGCAAGCATCTATTTTATCTTGTACTTCACCTTGTCTTTGAATGAGCTTATTCATGGCCTCATCACTCATTTCCTCCCCAAACTTCATATTAATCGCATCAAATTCATCCATCAGAGATTTAATCTCAGCGGCGCCTTCCTCAACAATTTGACGAACCGTTTTTTCCGGATCTAACTTGGGCTCTTGTTCCAGGTAACCCACGGTATATCCCTGGGACAAAACAGCTTCGCCGAGGAAGTCTTTTTCCACCCCGGCCATAATACGCAACAGGGTGGATTTTCCTGAACCATTCAAACCCAGAACCCCTATTTTGGCGCCGTAGAAATAAGACAAATAAATGTCTTTTAAAACCTGTTTGTTGGGGGGGTAAATTTTTCCTACCCCGGCCATTGAATAAATAATTGTTTCTCCGCTCATGATGAATCTTACAAATCGGATGTAAAGTTACGCTGAATCAGGGATGCAACAAGCCGAAAATGCAAGTCATACAATATCCCATTTTCAATCTGTATCTTTGTGATATGCAATGTGCATTAACCATAGCCGGTTCAGACTCTGGCGGCGGTGCCGGCATACAGGCAGACCTCAAAACCTTTGAAGCATTTGGTGTTTTCGGCTTATCAGCTATTACAGCTTTAACGGCTCAGAACACACAGGGCGTTCAAAATATTTATGCTGTAACGGAAGCTTTTGTCTCTCAACAACTCCAGTCCATTTTTGAGGATTTTAAACCTGCCGCGTGTAAAACCGGGATGCTACATAGTGCGGGCATGATAGAGACCGTTGTGAAAGGCCTGGAAAATCAGACGCTCCCCTTAATTGTTGATCCGGTAATGGTTTCCACCTCCGGTCATCGCCTATTAGAAGAATCCGCCCTTATCGCCTTAAAAGAAAAACTATTGCCCAGGGCATTTATTGTGACGCCCAATGTCGATGAGGCAGCTATTCTTGCCGGACTTAAGATTGACTCCTTGGAGGATTTAAAACGAGCAGGTAATCATCTGCTGACAACTTACCCCAATGCCATCTGGGTAATGAAAGGCGGGCACTTAAAAGAAAATCAGGAAAAAGGCACTGTTTGTGATTTAATAATAGGGAATCATATTCACGAAAAAATAGTAAGTCCTTTTCGCAGAGATATCCGAACCCATGGAACCGGATGTACATTCTCAGCGGCCATCACTGCCGGTATCGCTTTGGGTAAAGAACCCCTGACGGCCATTCAGGATGCAAGGCATTATATATCTCGCTGTATCGAAAATGCACCTATGGGCATTGGAAAGGGAGCAACTCCACTTAAACATTCTCAAAAATGATTTGGGGGATTCTTTTGTTTTTGCTCATTGGATTCTCGGGGTTGACTGCCCAAAATGACTGTAAACTCCGGAAAGAAACACTCAAACCACTTATTCAAAATAATAGCCCTTTTTTTAATCGTCTCACCTGGGATGATAAAACCAAAACAGAAACAGCGCTTCTGGATGAAAGTTCTGAATTACACATCACTCAAAGTGGCTGTGACAGACATCATATGGCATTTGTATTTAAATTTCCGATGCCTGATAGCTCTACCCGGTTGGCAGATGCTTATTGGCCTTCATTAGCCTTTATCTGGTTGGATCGGGTTTTTCAAGAAAATCTTTCCTGGCAATTGTACCGTCAGGATTTTAGAAAGCAATTATTGAGGTTCTATGATACACAGGCTGGACCCGGACAAACATTTAATTTTCCTGTACTCGAAAGGAATTTTTTTTATTATGAAACACAAAATAAGGGACGAATGGAAGTGCACCTGGAAATTGTCAAATATTTATACAATGACAGGGTAAGAAGACCAGGCGTGGAAGAAGAGTCTTACGAGGAATAAAAATTTGTCTGAAAAAAGAATGGCTTGGTGTAAGCCTAGAATATTTTTCGCACTAATGACTCGGCTTCCGGATTGTGATTTTTCACCCAAATTTTCATCTCATGATTGGCGCGGTATCTGCCACCAACAAAAGGATATGTATAAAGATAAAATAGAGAACCACGGGGTTGAGAAATTCGTTTTTCGTGGCCATTAATTATTACGACATACTCACGCGTCTTTTTATCCCAAAAACATTCTGCCTGGTTTATTGCATTCGGCTCGGTTTCTGTCAGCACGCCAGCAATTCGTTTATGCCCGACATAACAATAATACCCCAATTGGATTTTTTCATTCATCACCCGCCAACCCACACGACAACTATTCCAATGCGTATGAAAAACTGTAAAACCGGACACTTTACTCCAGGCATCTGTTCCCTGTTGAATGTTTTTTAAACAAGTAGAATCCAGTTGAAAGGTAATGTGTCTGTAAGGATTAGAGGTGATACCCCATCTCCAACCTTTACTATAGTGACGGCCTTTAGGTATTTTATATTCGATGAAACCGTTGTGATACGTATTACAGCCAACAAAGGACCAAAGAACAAGTATCAACCCTAGGGTCTGAATACAAAATCGAAATCGTGAACTTAATTGGTTAACGATTAACCTGCAAATAATCCTGAACCTGGTCAAGGTCTATACCTTTAGTGGGGGTAGAGGGACAAAAGATGTCGGCTTTAAATTCGATATAAACGATTTGACCATTATAACGAATGGATTCCGGTTTAAACCTCATTCCAGTAAAAATTCCGGGAATAATCGCTTCCACTTTATCCGTATTGGTTTTGAATATACGATGGCTTATAACGCTACCACCTTTATCTACTGTAACTTCGCCTACTGCCTGAGCCAAACCACAAACACCGGATTCTTTAAGTTTGTTTTTAATATAAAGTGATGTTCCGGACTGTTCAATAAACTGAGGGGTAGTAAATTCAGGAACACGAGCATTTACATGAGAGCCGCGATGAGATGGATCCGGACTTTTTTCTCCTGAACTTTCATATCCTGGATATTTGCTGAATTTATTGGGGGCTGGTTTTGAGGTAGAGGTTGGTGCTGTGCGTTCTGTGGATTCTTCTTCCTCGGAATTTTCTGTTTCTTTCACGGCCACAGGAGAGGTGTTTTTCTTAAGCTCTGCTTCCAACTCTGATTTAATTTGTTCTCTAAGTTCTGATTCCAGGCGAGCCCTCATCTCCTGTTCATTTGCCGACTTTTTATTTTTTAATTCTGCTTCTTTCTTAGACTTTAATTCCGCTTGCTTTTTCGCTTTTGCTTCCGCTGCTTTTTTAGACTCGGCTTCCGCCTCCGCTAAGAGTCTGGCTTCTTCTTCTTTCAGGGCTTTTGCCTCAGCTGCTTCACGAGCCAGTCGCTCCTCATCAGACTCTAAAGCAAATTTGTTTAAAATGGTAGCGTCTTCCTCTTCCTCTGTTTTTACGGTTTCAGGTGTTTCTTTAGGCTTATCATTTGAGGCAATGGGTTCTGCTGCAGGCGTTTCATTTGCTTTGTTTTTCTCTGCCATCATTTCTTCCATCTTGCGTTGAGCTTCTTCCTGAGCTTTTCTTTCTGCCTCTTCTCTTGCTCTTTGATTGGCTTCTTCCCTCTCTTTCTTTTCTCTTTCTCTTTGAGCATATTCGTTTGCCATAGAGTTATCTCCCTGAGAAGTTGAACGATTTGATGCTACCTGAACTTTATTATTAACAGGATTATTGGTCACCGGAATAGGCTTATACTGATTTTCTCCCTCTTCTCCGGTACAGGGCTTGAGAGGTTTAACTGGGAAAAATATCTGGCGAATGGATTGATTGTCGCTCGGTTTCCATCTCACATTGCGCACGATGTCCACCACAGACATTTTATAACATTCATATTTTCCGGTTCTGGCTATGGCATCCAGGACATATCCATTCGGATCTATTTTGACCTCCAGATAAATATCATCTTTATCACAACAGGAAGTTTGTTTTGCCAACATGCTGTATATATATCCCTGGACGGTTGTATTACCATTGCTGAATATATAAGTTTGAGGATCTGCAACCTCTTTGGTTATATCCACTTCGTCCTGTGCAAAGACAGAAGCTAACGCGGTTAGAAATATTACACTAAGAAAGAAAGGCCTTGTCCACATGTTAATCAGGCAAAAGTTTATTGAATTCAAAGGATAAAAATACAAAAAATAAGTTTTACTTATGGAAATTGTTGGTAACCAAGACTTGGATGCTTAGTAACCAACCGTAACTGCCTCATAACCAGAATATCTTTTCTGAATATTTTCTAAAGTCTCCTGCAACTCCTCCAAGGACTCTTTACTCACTAAAGAAATTCGAAACTCCTTAAAATCCGGAAGGTTTCGGAAATAATTGGTGTAATGTCGTCGCATCTCAAATATGCCCAATTTCTCGCCCTTCCAAGATACGGAATGCTCTAAATGCCGGCGACAGACTCTTACCCTCTCCTCTACTGTCGGAGGGTCCAAATGAGTGCCGGTTTTAAAGTAATGTTTGATTTGATTAAATATCCAGGGATTCCCTATGGCTGCTCGGCCTATCATGATTCCATCCACCATATATTGTTCCTTATATTCCAAGGCTTTTTCAGGCGAATCAATATCCCCGTTTCCGAACAAGGGAATTGTAAAGGAAGGTTGCTCTTTTACCTTACGAATCCAGGTCCAGTCTGCTACGCCTTTGTACATCTGCACCCGGGTTCTAGCATGGATTGTTAAAGCCTGTATGCCTATGTCCTGCAGGCGTAATGCGACCTCCGGAATATTTATAGACGCTTCATCCCAACCCAAACGGGTTTTGACCGTTACCGGTAACTTAACTGCATCTACCACAGCTTTGGTCATGGCGACCATTTTGGGAATATCTTTTAATATTCCGGCGCCGGCACCTTTACACGCTACATTTTTAACAGGACAGCCATAATTTATGTCCAGAAACTCCGGATTCGCTCTTTCAACATATCGGGCCGCCTCCTCCATGGATTCAATATTATTTCCAAATATCTGTATGCCAACAGGTCTCTCCTCCGGATATATATCCAATTTCTGAACGCTTTTTACAGCATCCCGGATTAATCCTTCTGAGGATATAAATTCTGTGTACAGAATATCTGCACCTAATTCCTTGCATATCAAACGAAAAGGTGGATCACTCACATCTTCCATCGGCGCAAGCATGAGGGGAAATTCCCCTACCTCCACATTTCTTATTTTTACCATGAATGGTTATACTTTTTTTGGAACTCCTTCGCAGAAATTTTGTTCCCTGCAAGGCTTATATTTTCCCGTAAATTTACACAATTATGGAGGACCACTTCACTTCTCACCCCAGGTTTACTTATCCGCTGCTGAGTCGCCTCGGGATGTTGTTTCTCTTATTTTTTATCGGGATGTTTCTGGGTCAAGGCCTACTTCAAATCTGGTTAATGCAAGACGGCCAGGATCTTGAAACCCTGTTGAGCGCTGTTCGAAGTGGGGATTCAAAAAACAACGCGATAATCTTACTCATGCAGGCATTTAATCAAATTTTTGGCTTTGGGTGCGCTGTCCTGATTGCCGGTAAACTTCATGGAGACACCCATGATATTATGCCCATTGGCAAACCCAATGCTATCCTGATTCTGAGTGCTCTTATTCTCGTTTTGCTTTGTTTTCCAATTCTTCCTTTTATCAGTTGGAATGCCCAATCTTTCGTGCTCCCGGAATCTTTCAAAAACCTGGAGTCCATTCTAAAATCCGCTGAAGCAGATGCTGAAGCTTTATTAAATGGTCTTACTCAAGGTGAAAATGCGGTTCCCAAATTTATTCAGATAGTGGTGTTTGCTGGATTGCCTGCAATTTGCGAGGAACTGTTTTTCCGTGGGGCAATTCAACACTATTTTCAAAAACGCTTTACGCCCAATATCGCGATTTGGTTAACCGGTCTGATATTTAGCCTGATTCACTTTCAGGTTTACGGTTTTTTTGCAAGGTTTCTGCTTGGTGTTCTTTTTGGATATTTGGTTGTTTGGTCTGGTTCTTTAGTACCGGCCATGTTTGGCCATTTTGTTTTCAATGCGAGTAGTTTGTGGATGAGTTGGCAAAATGAGGGATTTATGAATGATGAGACCAACCCATTCCCCTGGTATATCGGTATTCTTGCTTTGTGTTCCCTGATCTTGGTTGTGTTCTTTTTTCATCGGTATTGTCTTAAACGCTCCTTTTATGAATCTGAAGTCTGAAAAAAATCTTTTGTTCAGAATTATGACCGCAGTGCTGGGTATCCCTTTGGTGCTGGGCTTATTATATTTTAGCTGGAACTCCTTCCTGATGCTATGTGGCGTCTTGTCTTTGGCTTGTATTTGGGAGTTTTTAAAAATTACCGGTATTAACCATTCCCGAAAATTTATGGGCGCAGCACTACTTCCTCCCACTCTGGCTTGGTTGGCATTTATGAGTCAGCCCCATCCCGGGAAAATTCCGGAATGGACCCTGGTGTTTATTTTGGCTGTCATACTCCTCAGTGCCATGGTGGTGTTGTTTGATGAATCCGGTTCTCAACCCATACAAAGTTTAGCCTTGTTGGTTTTTACCGGGGTTTATATTTTTCTGCCTTTCGGCTTGTTCTATCGCCTCGGTTATGACCCAACCGGAAATTACAATTTTAAAATTCCTTTGGGCATTTTGTTATTGGTATGGTGTAGTGACACATTAGCCTATATAACCGGAAGATTATTCGGAAAAAGAAAATTGATGCCCTCTGTCAGTCCATCTAAAACCCTTGAAGGTGCTATTGGAGGTTTTGTTTTCACAATTGGATTGGCCTGGTATTTACAAAGTATTTGGCATCAAGGAACTTATGATTGGAGAGTATTAGGGCTAATTATTGGTATTGCATGCCCAATTGGAGATTTGGTAGAATCCCGATTGAAAAGAGCTTTAGAGGTAAAAGATTCCGGAGGAATTTTACCGGGTCACGGAGGTCTATTAGATCGCTTCGACGGATTTTTATTGTCGATTCCAGCAATTTACATTTACCTGGAACTCGGAAACCAACTTCAATTTTTCATTGGATATTAATCCCCTTGTCCCTCTGTGCTGTTTTTATTTTCCAGGACAAGCACAACTTTGATAGCCTTTTTCGAATTTAATCCGGGTCTCAAGTATTCTTGCGGCTGCTTCAAAAATCACATCAGAGGTTTCGGTTTCGCGATTGATATAGAGTATAGAATTTCGGTACAAATACACTCTGGCAGCATTTGACAATATCTGGTTTTCCTGCCATCTTGAATCCTTACAAAAGGATCTAAATAAATCCAACGCTTTCTTGCGATTATACATCAGCATGAAATGCACGGAGTATCCTTGATTTAGAACCGTGTCCTTGGGAAAATAGAAGGAACGCTGGGCTCCCCTCCACCACCTTAATCCCTGAATGGGAATGTCTTTACCCTTTACGCCCTTATATGGCATTTCTACGCTTTCCCATTTGGGATATCGCTTCAACATTTCAGTACGAAAATTCTTCGTCACCTCGAGCATAGAAACCAAATCTTGTTCCGGGTTCTCCTTTAAGGAACAGGCATACAACTGAATTAACAAAAGGCTAAGGAATAAGCATTTAGCTATATGCCGGTTTGATTTTATATTTTTCATGTTCCTGGACTGATAACGAAAATCCGAAATTTTCCATTGGATTGTATTTCCAATTCTTTGAAAATGGGTAATAATATTTTTAAACGATTGATTTAGAGGGGCTTTAAAAATTCTGATAAAAATCATTTTTATTTATATTTATTCTAAATTAAGTTTGTGTCATGGAAGAATACAATGCTTTCAACACGCAGCCTCTTGAAGCGCCTACGATTAAATGTGTAGGTCCGGTTTGTGGGTACTTTCTTTCTGAAAAGCCCTTTCGTTTAAAAAAGTGTTGCAAAAAGTATAAAAAGGGGAAAGCGTGTAAGTCTTGCCCCAATCGCTAAAATCTTAAGCGCTAAGGTGTTCAATAATTTGTTTGACGCCCGACCTGGGATTATATAAGGTTCTGAAAGCATTCAGGCTTTCTAGAAATATGGGATCAAGTTCATAACGAAAGGCTTTTTGTAATAACTCAGGCAATGAGGAACAAGAAGGCAGAACAGGTACAAATTCTTCCAATCCACTACCTGTTAGTGTTTCTCGGGATGCAATAACTCTCTTACCAGCAGCCAGGCTTTCCAATAATTTAATTTTTACTCCGGACATTTGTTTACCGGGCAATACCACCAAATCTACCGTATCCATAATCGCATCCATAGAAGGGGGATTGGCGTGTATTTCTACAGAATCAGACTTAAATTCCTGATGAGATAAGCCTTTACCAGCAAGGATTAATTGAAAACGAGGGTCACCCATTTGTTGAAAAACCTGAAGAAGGGATTTTGCAGTATTTCTATTTTCGCTAACACAAAAATTACCATGATATAACACCCTTAGCCCCTCTGGGTCAAAGGGTGGAAGTCGGCTAATTTTTTGTTCCCGATAATGGACAAAGGCAGGAAGCCAGGAAACTGAAGGGTTGTGAGTAACAATCTCTTTTTGCTCGCTTTGTGAAATGGAAAAAATATGATCAAAAACCGAAAAACAGTCCTGTTCGTATTTATGTAAACGCCTCGATTCTGTTTTATAATAAAGTTGCACAAGTCCCAAAGGTTCTTTTTCTGCCAACTCCCGATAATAACGGGATTCAATATTGTGCGCGCGCAAAAAGATTTTTCGGTTTTTAAATGTCTCCGGAAATTTTTGTAACATGCCCACCGTATGTATCCCTTCAAACCAAACCGGAGCTTTATCTTGATTTAAATTTTCCGATAGCTTTGCCGAGACTCTGGATGCCATTATGTAAGGCATTTTCAAATCCCATACCTTGAATGGGGATTTTCGTGGATAAAAATGAACTGCATCCAGCCATTGTAATAAATGAGAAGAATCTGGTTGGATTTCACCGGATTTATACCAAGCATGCAGGACAATTTTTACACCAGCTTCTGCGAGCGCTTTCAGACGATAATGAATATCTATTACGCCTCCATAATTCGGATAGGTAGGATCATCCAGGGAAATGATATGTAAGTCCGGCTTTTTAATGCTCCTTCTGTTATTGGTTTGGGCGCAAAATAAAGGGAAATATCAGTAAGGAAGCTATTACAATCAAGAATTACCGGCTCTGGGCATTTGATAATGGGTCAAAATTGTGGCTTAATTAAAATCATCACACGATGATTAACCACAATAACAGAAGACTAAAACTCATAAGTTGTAGCTTGTGAATGAATTGTGATATGGGCAATAGGGCTTGTTTTATTTTTTTGCACGCGTTTTCTTGGCATCCTCCTCCCTAGCCCTCACCCAAAAACTTGTCTATGCAAAGATGTGTTTCGTCCTGATAATGCAGAAGATTCCGATACGGACGAGTTAATGACTATCCACATTCAAATCCGTAGGGCCGGGAAAATTTAGAAAGTTGTATTTTTGATTTGGAATGGGTTTTAGAAATCTTTCAGCAAGTTTGCTAATTTTTGCGTTTTGCCTTCCGGCACTTAGCACCTGGAGCCTATTTTCCCTTCGGCGTCAGGAGATTCGAAAGGAAATCAAAACCAGAATTAAACAAGGTGTCCCTCAAGCAGAAAGAACGATTGTACGGTTGTCTGATACCGAAATGCAATCCTCTGACTTTACCTGGATTAAAGATCACGAATTCCGGTATCAAGGGAAAATGTATGATGTATTGGAAAGAAAGGTCATAGGAGATCGTACGGAGTTTGCTTGCATTTTGGATGAAGATGAAACCCGGTTATTTAAAACCCTGGACGAACAAATTCAATCTGCGTTAAATGGAGATCCGGTTTCTAAGCAACAAAACGAAAAAAGCCAAAGATTTTACCGTAACCTCTTTTATGAATCCTCCGTGTTTAGTTGGACGATTCAACACTATAAAACTAGTATTTTAACAATACAGGAAAAAGCGCCAATAACGCTTTTTGTTTTTGCGGATAGCCCCCCACCGGAGTATCTCCTATAATTGGTTAATCCATCCCAACAATCGGTCAGTTGTTGGGTTTTGCTGCTTGGATTCGGGAAGAAAAAAAACTTCCGCATCATTAAGCGCATGTAACTATTGGATTCTGTTTCCGACCAATTTGTTTTATTTTTTATTAGCAATCACATGATCTTAAAATATCTGACAGGATGGCTTTTGCTCATCCTGATATTTCCGCTTAATGCCCAGATCCTTACCGTTCTGGATGAATCGACTTTTGAACCTATTCCTTCTGCGCGAATTAGTTCTGCCCCTGATGCCATGCCTATATTAACGGATGCAAAAGGAAGAGCAAATATTCAAAACCATCTTGGTACAGTACCCTTAACGATTCAAATGGTAGGCTATCTTTCTTCTAGCCTCTCGATCAAAGATCTGGAAGCACTGAATTATCGGGTGTATTTAAAATCAAATCCGATCACCCTGGATGCCACAGTTATCTCAGCCAATCGTTTTGAACAGGACAAAAAAGAAGTTCCTCAGAAAATCACCACGATTACCTCCTCGCAAATTGGTTTGCAAAACCCTCAAACTGCAGCAGACTTGCTAAATATCTCCGGAGATGTCTTTATTCAAAAAAGCCAAATGGGGGGTGGAAGCCCCATGATTCGAGGGTTTGCGACCAACCGCGTATTGCTCACGGTGGATGGCGTCCGCATGAATTCAGCGATATTCCGGTCCGGCAATGTTCAGAATGTTATTAATCTGGATGCACTCGCGGTGGATAAAACAGAGGTCCTCTTCGGGCCTGCCTCTGTGATGTATGGCAGCGATGCCATTGGTGGGGTCATGAATTTCTATACGCTTAAACCCATCCTGAGCAATACAGACAAACTGGTGGACAAAGCAAATGTTTTTACCCGATATAGTTCTGCCAATTCCGAGAAAACCGGACATGTGGATTTTACGATTGGCGGAAAAAAACTCTCAATGCTAAGCAGTCTCACCTATACGGACTTTGACCATCTCAGACAAGGAAGCAATGGACCTAATGAATTTTTAAGAAACCAATACGCCACCACGATTAACGGTAAAGACACCTTATTGAATAACCCGGATCCTTTAATTCAGAAACCGAGTGGGTATTATCAATGGAACTATATGCAAAAGTTTAGATATAAACCCTCTGAGAAGTGGGATTTTAATTATGCCCTGCATTATTCCAGATTGAGCAATTATCCTAGATACGACCGCTTGACAAGACCTGGTTCAAATAATGTCGGATTAAGATCTGCAGAATGGCAATATGGTCCACAGATCTGGAGTCTAAATCAATTTACAGCAGAACATGTTTCCAATTATGCCATGTTCAATAAAGCTCGATTTACGGTTGCCCATCAGTATTTTCAGGAAAGCCGAATTGAAAGAGAGTTTAATGGCGTCAATCAGTTTACCAGAACCGAAGAAGTGAATGCATGGTCTGCAAATCTGGATCTGGAAAAAAAACTGAATGAGAAGCATAGATTATTCTATGGCTTAGAATTAATCCGAAATCTTGTTTCGTCCAAAGGTGTCCAACGCCCTATAAATACAGGAATTTTCCAAGCAGCCAGCTCCAGATATCCAGATGGCTCTGACTGGACCTCTTATGGGGCTTATTTAAATCATCGGTATAAAGTGTCTTCAACAGTTACACTGCAATCCGGATTGCGATATAATCAGTATGCCATAAATGCCAACTTTGACACGACTTTTTATAAATTCCCTTTTTCGCAGGTACTCATCAATAAAGGTTCTCTGACTGGCAGTATTGGTGCTGTTTACATTCCAGAAAAAACCTGGATATTAAGTTTTAATACCGCTACGGGGTTTCGTGCACCGAATATCGATGATATAGGAAAAGTTTTCGACTCTCAGCCGGGCAGTGTGGTTGTTCCAAACCCCTCATTAAAATCCGAATATAGTTACAATGGGGAACTCGCCATCGCGAAAGTGTTTGCCGATCGAATTAAAATTGACCTCACCGGCTTTTATACTTATTTAGATAACGCCCTTGCAAGAACCAACTTCGTTTTCAATGGACAGGACAGCATCTTGTATAATGGCGTTACCAGTCGGGTACAGGCTATTACCAATGCCAACTATGCAGAGGTCTCAGGAATTCAGGCAGGAGTAGAAGTCAAACTGCCTTTAAATTTTACCTTATCCTCTCGCTACAATTATTTGCGCGGCACCGAATATTACGCCGATGGCAGCAGCTCTCGATTAAACCACACACCTCCGGCATTTGGTATCACACGCCTTACCTATCGCCGCAAAAGTCTGATGGCAGAAGTGTACGCCCAATACAATGGAAAAGTGGAAAACAAAGACCTGCCCATTGGTGAAGCAGCCACAGACTACCTTATGGCCAAAGACGAAAATGGCAAACCCTGGGTTCCTTCCTGGGTAACCTGGAATGTGAAAGCTTCCTGGCATTTTTCAAAATACATTTCTCTAAGTGGTGGGATAGAAAACCTGGCAGATATTCGTTATCGCCCTTATGGCTCGGGAATCTCTGCTCCCGGCAGAAATTTCATCCTGGCTTTAAGAGGAACCTTTTAAGTGAAATGAAAAATCGGCTGGTGTGATACGCCAGCCGATTTAATGTTCTTTTATACAGAGTTAAGATTGGGCATTAAGATTCATTTGTTGTTCCAGTCCTTTTGATCTATTCAAAGCGTGTCCTTCTGCCTCCGTTATGTTCAATACCTAATCTTCGTGCAATAGAGAAACACACTTGTTCACCATCCAAATATTCGCCCTTAATTTCCGATGACTTGATAACATCCAAAGTCAGGGTATTTAATACCGCTTCGTTTTGTAAATCAAAACCCAGGGATTCCATTTTTCCTAATAGTCTTCCTTGCCGATTTCTTAGCTCGGCAAGTTTTGGCATCACCTTTTTATCGTCCCAGGTAAAGTCAGTCCAATTTTCGTTCTCATGAATGTAGACCTTTATTCTCCGCAAATTATACGGTGAATATACGACTTATTCTCCGCAAACTGTGTTTTCGCCGCAGAAAATGCGAGGATTATGGTGGGCTAATGGCATTAATAGTTGGTTCATTAATTTTAGAATGAGGGATCTGTTCACACCAGATTATTCACATTAATCCACCCATTCTGAACCTGATTCAGACAAGTGTTTCCGGTACCCTGTTTGAAACGATAGGCACATAATTATTTATTCTTGAGTTGCTTGTCTGCTTCTGAAATTTATTCTGCCATTGGTGGGAGGAGATATTCTCCCTCGCTATTATGTCTGGCCTATCTAGTGCTTGGCGTGATTATGTGTTAACTCTAATCACCTTTCCCCAATACTGATTTTCCTTGTTTCACTATAATTGCCAGCAGATATTTTTACAAAATAAATTCCGGCATACAGGGTCTGCACATCAAAGAATCCAATCGTTTGTCCACTTTTGATTTGAGTGCTTTGAATTGTCTTTCCTGTAATATCCAATAAATCAACAGTATAATCATATGCAACAAGCCCTCCGATTTGAATTGCAATTAAGTCCGTTGCAGGATTTGGAAATACCTGAATGTTCTGGGGAATTTCATTGTCCATTGCTGAAACCGTTGATGTATAAACAGTAGTAGATTCTGAAACAGAAGTAACTTTTCCACCTGTAACATCCCCATAAAAGGTTGGTCCTACTAAATAAGGGTACGCCGAATTATGATTTGAGTCCACTGTGGCAAAATACGCATAGGTGCCTAAAGGATATTCTGGTGTTACACAAAAACGACCGTTGTGTTCATCGAGATAATCCTCATTCCCCGGATGGGCAATAAATTCATAATCCTCTCTGAAATAACCAAGGGGATAAGTCGTACTTACAACAGGGCCGGTTGTAACGGAAATATTTCCTGCATGTTGGGTCCTTATTGTAATATTTCTCAATTCATAACCAGATTTTATTCTGGTTATCCCACCGGTTCCATCAGCATTCTTATAACCATAAGCCCCATATACCGGATAACCATCATGGGCAAAGCCAATCAAAGGAGAATGTTGTGTTGGATCAATCACATATAATCCATCAGCATCATATAAATTACAAATGGTAGAAATCACACTCAAATCCAATTTGAATGCACTGGGGTTTTGATGATGATGATAATTTCCCATAGCAGGATGGCCTTTGGCACAATCAAAACCGGCGCGTTCAGCTACGATTGCATCCCGATTCCAATCCATACTTGCCATAGGTCCCCCTGGACAAGGAGGATTTCCCGGTCCTCCACACAATGCATTGGTACTTGGATTCCAGGCTACACCATCCCGATAATCAAACATTGCTACGCCATTAATGAATATTCCTATGTTGCCACCATTGGTAGCTGTAGGTGTTCCTGTTTTAGGGATAGGATTCAGGGACAATTTTACAATCCTGTTTTGGTTAGTTGCCTGTGAGGGATTACCATCTAAAAAAGGACCTGTTGGATAGGCCGGTACGCCCGCGGATGTAACATACACCCAGTTTCCAGAGTATTCGACTTTTTGACAATTTACTAAAATCCCATTGCTGATTGCCGTTGGGTTTCCATTCATATAGTAACTTCCGGTTTGTGTCGTGTTTTGAAGCCAGGAAGTTATGGCCGGATTGGTTTGAGCATTGAGCTGGATGAAGAAATACATGAGCAGGCTCGCGATTGAATAGACTTGTTTCATCGTTATGGTTTAAGGATTGATATTGTTTTAGACGACACTTATTTTGAAATCCTTCGCTTAAGGAATTTTATTTTTCGGAAATTGATGCTTGGGTTCAAAAACAAATTTCTTATCATTCAAAGTTAGAAGGAAGGCGATTAAATCATTCTTCTCATTAGAATTCAAAACAATGGGACTCTGTAATTCCTTTGCCAGAGTGGGATGTTTTGTGATTCCATTAGTATAATGATTTATTACTTCTGTGAGCCTTCGGAATCGTCCATCATGCATATAGGGCAGTGAATAAGAGAGATTTCTCAAACTTGGAATTTTAAACAAAAGACTGTCTTGGGATTGTTTGCTGACCTGCCATTTTCCAAAATCTAGTAAGTTCGTATCTACAGGCAATCCATTATTGGAAAATTCATAACTAGAAAACAAGGGCTCTCTATGGCAGGAGTTACAATGCTTCTGAAACAATTGATATCCATTCTTTTCCTGATTTGAAAAACTTGACCTTCCCTGTTTTACCTCATCATATTTGGACTGAGCAGAAATCAAGGTAAGTTGAAATTGGGATAATGCTTTGAGCAGATGTTCCCCTGTTACCATGCTATCTCTATAAGCCAGATAAAATAGTCTTCTGTATTCTTTTGAATCATTGAGTTTTCGAACCACAGAACTAATCTCCTCTCCCATTTCTTTTGGATGACTGATAGGAGCCAATGCCTGAACATCCAAATGGTTAATGGCACCATCCCACATAAATTCTTTTTGCCATGCGAGATTGAATAATGCTGGTGCATTCCGCGTTCCAATCTGATCGCGAATGCCATGACTTAAATCATGATCGGTATGGGCAAATGCATTGTAAGGGGAATGGCAGGAAGCACAGGAAATGCTACTGTCTTTGGATAGAATGGGATCGTAAAATAAAATTCTGCCCAATTCAATTTTAGTAGTGTCTAATACATTATTCCCAAAATTATAATAGGGATTGGGAAAATAGTCGGGGTAATCAATTGTATTGCTACTATAAATGCTAAAGGATAACAACGCCAAAACAGGAAGAAGAAATAACAATCTTTGTTTCACCTCTGTTTCAACTTAATATTGTGGGCTATGTATCGAGCAATAGATACAGCGTTTTCGCTTGGGCTCATCACCTCATATCTTTCAGTCAATCCTACATCGGTTAACAAGTTCTCTATATCAATTGAGAGGATGATTTTCTTTTTACTCGTTTTCAACTCAACTTCCTGCAAAGTATTGAAGGGTGCTTTATAGCCACCGATATGAAGTTGAAAACGATGTTGCCTTGCCGGAGATTGCCTTGAGCGGCCTTCTAATTTAAAATTAATAAACCCACTTTGCCAGGTCCAGTACATACCATTTGTTGGATCCAAATCCTCGCCGAAGGCTCCGGAAACATTAGTGGTACTGTCTACTCCAATTTTGAATCGGATAGAGGAAAAGTCATTCTTACTTTTATGCTTCAGAATTAAAGAGGTGGGATGCATCAAATCCAGCAAATGATATTTTTTCTCGAGGCGGTCCAGCACAACATTGTCTTTACAAAACTGTATTTCAGAAAGATAAAACTTAAGGGTTTCAATGAGAATGGTATCCTTTGCAGTATAATATTCAGTATCCAGTTTTAATGGCGCTCCATTGAATATCGGGATAAACTGAATCGTCCTTTTCTGCTGAGCAGTTAGACGCATGCTGAAAAAAATAAGGAAAAGGAGAAATATAATTCTCATTTCCGATGGGGTTGTGGAGGTGCAAATATATTACTGATCTCCTTGGCGAGTTTATTAAATTCTGGTATCTGCTCAGGTTTACATAGCGCTTTGATATCCAGAAAGTGAAGGAAGTGCGTATGCTCTACTTCTTCTTGGTTTTGATGGATCATTTGTATCAAGGAATTTTTTTTTTCTTCTGAGAGAACTGAGTCAGCCAACAATTGATATAACTCATTCTTTAAGCGATGAATCTGTTTATCGCTTTCTTTAATTTTCTTTCTATGATCGTGTATGAGTACATCGTATTTCTGAATTTGTTGAGGGTCCAATTCTAGGCGTTCAATTACAATATTTCTGGGCCGGTCATGATCTCTATCGTGTTTATGCCCTGGTTTTAGAAAGGCAAAAACAATCAGTGCAATATTGGACAACAAGAGACCCGATATCAACAGCAGGTAAAATTTTTCTTTACTCATGATATAAGGAATTGGTTGAAACCGGAAGCAGCAATTCTATTGGGTTTGAAGCGATTTGTGCCTGGGGCTTGAGAATAATATATTGTTCCATGAGTAGCAGACCAATAAAAGCGGCTGCTGCTACCCTAATCCAAATGGGTTGTATGCGATTATTTTGACGATCACGGATTTTATCAGAGATTTTTTCGAATACATCCTCTGCTATTTCTGCTCGACGGATTTTGCTCAATATTTCCAATGAGTCCTTCATTTGATTCTTAGACGATTCATTTTTCATTTTCCCTCGCTGCCATTCAACAATTTTTCAAGATTTTTTTTTGCTCGATGAAATAAAGATTCCACTGCCTTGGAACTGGTTTTCATAATTTTGGCTACTTCCGGTTGTGGTAGATTTTCTATTTTGAGTAGAATAATGACTGTTCTTTGATTATCTGGAAGATGGTTGAGGCAGTTTAATATAAATGCAATGGTTTCTTTCTGCTCCAGCTCAACTCCTGGATGATTGAAATGCGGAATCTCAAATCGTGTATCTGGATTATCCAGTCTTAATATTTGAGAGAGTATCGATCTTTTCTGTCGCTTTTTTGCTTTCAGAAAATCCAATGAATGATTAATACTAATTCGATAGATCCAGGTGCGCCAATCCGAGTCTTTACGAAAGCGATTTAGATTTTCATGAACCTTTACAAATACATCCTGAGTAATTTCCTCTGCATCCTCTCGGTTACCAACATACTGCAATGCCAGATTATACACTGTATTTTTGTAAGCCTGGTATAATTCCGAAAAGGTCATTAGAGAATTAACATTCGTTACCATTGGTCAAATGTATTTTAAAAAGAAGAACCTGGTACTACCTATTTGAAAAGATCAATGGTATTGAACCTTGTTTGCCTAACGACAAATGTATAACTCTTTTAGAAGTGATGAACCTCAACATTTCTATTAAAAAATTGAATAAAATACAGCTTAAGAATATCTCAAATATGCTGGTCCACTCAATCTAATAGGCATAGACTAACCTAAAGCCTGAATTTTTAATCTTATGACACATATCACTGGGTTTGTCAAAAGGAATAAGAATAAACTGGATTATCAAAAAACTAATGTGCGTAGTTTTTCTCTCTGCGTACTTTTCACTTCACCACTTCCGTCTTCACATCCTCCAACTCCCAACCTGCCCGAATCTTTGGAATACCTTTAATAGGAAAGCCCCGTTCCGGTAAACGATACGGCGCCAGTGCGCCCGGCGTCCATCGGCCATTTCCATCCAGATCCTCAAACCAAAATATTTCTAATTCCCCTGGACGAATGCCTTTAAATTCAAATCGCTTGCCCGCCTGATACCAGACTTTGCCGGAATCCCTATGACGAATCTTCAGGATAGGATTTACAATAGGTTTATCTAAAGAATCTTTGAGGG
>CANHCC010000031.1 GCA_947459115.1 Bacteroidota bacterium
CATACGCCAGATATACGCCCAGCTTAACGGAATCTGGTAACATGCGAATGCCTATTAATGCTTTTTCAAAATCTGCTTGAATTTCCGCTTCGAATAAGCTCTTGCACTCTTCGGTGCGGAAATTATCCTGATAATATTCCGTTGGCATATATACTCTGCCCCGATCTTCAAAATCGCTTTTAACATCCCTTAGGAAATTGATTTTTTGAAAGGCAGCACCAAGTGCGCAGGCATAGGGAACTAGTTCACGGAACCGGTTTTTATCCGGTTCAAACACACATAAGCACATAAGCCCTACAACTTCAGCAGAGCCGTAGATGTAAATATCAAGCTCTCTTTTGTTAAAGACTTTACGGCTTAAATCCATTTCCATACTATACAGAAACGCATCGATATATTCCATCGGGATATCGTATTGGTGTACTGTATCCTGAAAGGCATCTAAGACGGGATTATTACTGATTTTTTCCTGAATGGCTTTAACTGTATCCTGACGATATTCCTCCAGTAAGGCCTTTTGATTTTCGCCCTCGAAGGTATCTACAATTTCATCTGCATATCTGACAAAAGCATAAATGGCACAGATAGCATTTCTCATGCCGGAGGGTAGGAGAGATATTCCAAGTGAAAAGGACGTGGAATAATAGCGGGTAATATCCCTTGCGATTCTGTAATTACCGGACCTGTACTTTTGCATACGCTTCTTCAATTCTTTCAGTGACTAATCTTGAACTAATAACGACCATTGGAAGGCCGGTGCCGGGTGTAGTCGATGCCCCTACATAAAATAAATTATCAAATTTTTCATCAAAGTTTTTAGGTCTAAATCCACCCACCTGCGTCATGCCATGAGCTAATCCCAGACCTGAACCTTTATATAGATTGAATTTTTCGGCCCAATCCTCTGGAGACATTACCATTTTGGTTTTGATATTTCCAAGGATTTCAAATCCAATTCTGTCTTCGAGGTCTTTAATGATTGCTTTAGCAAATTGATTTTTATCACTCCAGTCTTTTTTAAATCTCAAATCCGGCACCGGGCATAGAATAAAAATATTTTCCATTCCTTCGGGTGCACATGAGGGATCTGTTTTACTGGGGACATTTACATAATAGTATGGATTTTCGGGTGTTTCAGAGGTAGTAAAAATCTTACCTGCATATTCTTTGAAATTATCTCCGAGGAAATAATTATGATGTAACAAATTAGGCACTTTATGTTGCAGACCAAGATAAATGGTAAATGGAGCCAATGTCCAATCCATTCTATCAAGTTTGGCTTCTTTATATTTTTCTCGTCCCATTACCAGCCCTCTGAAGGCTGCAGCATCACTATTCACAACAAAAATATCCGATTTCCATTGTTTGCCTGTTTGATCCTCCATGGAGAATACTTTATCACCTAAAGAATTGACGGAGCATATTTCAGTGTTGTAGTGAAATTCGACCCCTCTAGATTCCAGGAGTTTTACGATTTCGGAAACGATGGAATACATCCCGCCTTTTACTGCCCAATAGCCATCATGTTCCATTTCTGTATAATTCAGCAGAGAATAAATGGCCGGAGTTTTATAAGGCGTAGAACCGAGGAAAAACGCGACTAGAGAAAAAATAACCTTTGTTCTTTCATGCTCAAAAGTATTGTCTAAATGTTCCCACATGGTGCGGAACAAATAGGGCGTATGCTTCAAAGGTACCTGAAAGAAATTGGCGAAGTAATCCAGCAAAGAATCAAAATTTTGCTGAATGATTGGACCTTCTGTATCATGGAAAAACTCCGCGGCTTTCCGGATATATTGCTCGTATTTCTGCCTAAAATTGGGTTCGAACGAAAATTCTTTTTCCAGCAACGCAATGTCATGGAATAATTTGACCGGTTCGGATTTATTTCTAAAAAATATTTGATAAACCGGATCCAGCTTTTCAAGATGCAAGGGATTATCTACCCCACAGGATTTAAATAATTCCTCAAATTCGTAGGACATCGAAAAAAAGGATGGTCCCATATCAAAATTAAATCCATCCTGACGAATGATGTTTAATCTGCCTCCCGGCTTATCTCCTTTCTCCAGGATTCTGACCTGATATCCTTTTGAAGATAATCTGAGGGCTGTGGAAAGCCCTCCTAATCCTGCTCCTACAACTGTAACTAACGCCATGACAAATCGATTTTTTTCCTTAACACATGTAATTTACTAAATGTTCCTTTGAAATCCAAAAAGGATGAAGGCGGTTTTTTATGTACCACCTGTAAAATGTTCTTGTATTCACTACCTAATGAATTCAAGAGAGGTTTTGAAGTGTCTATATCCTTGAATTGGGGATGTTTTATGTGAGATTCAATAGCAATCTCGCCCTATTTATCCTGTGTCTAATTAAGCAATAATATTACCTTTTGCCTGAAGATTATTATTCTCGGGAACAGCTGTTTATTTTTAGAATATATACCCAGAATCCAATAATTATAAGTGAAAGGTAAACATGGCACATTATCACTCCGGAGGATAACCAACCTGGAGAGTGTTTATTTTACTGAATTGGACAAGCCTTATTTGTGTAACCTTTAGTAAGGTCTGGAAAGAATTAGGCTTTCATTTGCATTCGAGCAATTCTCTGTCAAGAAAACTATTGCGTAATAACACAGCGACTTGTGCAGGTTTCATGTATGACAATGCTGTGTAATCCGGGAATTAAAGGCTTGAGTTTTTCAAAAAACCATTTACATAAGTTTTCTGAAGTGGGATTTTTCAGGAGTTCTTCGGAGTGTATTTCTCCTAATTGATTGAGATATTCATGATCCAGTTGGTCCACAAAAGGTTTGACTTTAGATTTAATAATACCAAAATCCATGACGACTCCTGTTTCCGGGTCGATTTCTCCTTCTACATTGACTTCAAGGCGGAAACTATGTCCATGGAGTCTTCGGCATTTATGCCCTTCCGGAAAACCGGGCAAGTGATGGGCAGATTCGAATCTAAATTTTTTGGTGATAATAACCGGCATGCAACAATTATTTTGGAATGACTTTTTTCCAATTGGGTTCATCTCCTGCTCTTTTAGGGACATGTTGCCAAACAAGCTTCCCGTTTAAGAAGAGAAAAGTTCCGGAAAGTAGTTTTACATTCCCCATACCCAGACGATTTGAATACCCCATTAGAAGTAATTTTAATCCTTTGAAAATCATCCTGGGGTCCAGGTATCGTAACCCTTTTAAAGATTGAATTCCAAACAGGTTATATAAGCTAAGTTCTGGGTCTGAAATATGACTTGCTCCAGGAAAATGTTTTTCAAAAAAAGCGTCCCCTATATCAATAGGGCTTTGATGGACAAAAATGATGCGGGGAAATCCAGGGTTCTGAGTGGAGAGCTTATATAATTGGTCCACAGCATTTTTACAATATAAACAGCCTAAATGTCTCAGAAAATGTAGGATAACAATCTTTTGAGTATTAAGCAATTCGGGAAGTGCATCTGAAGGAAGACGATTCCCTTTCAGTTTTTTGTCGTAATATTGAATAAGCTGAGGGTCCATAGAAAACCATATCAAAAGTACGGTAATTTTGTACCCGATGGTAGAATTAAGGTGAGAATCCGTTATTTCTGTGTGAAAGATTCAATTTTGTTAGCTTCTGAAAGTCAGGAATGAATATAATTTCGAAAATAGGTGTGGGGTTAGGAATTGTGCAGAATAGGTATGGGTTTCAGTGGTTGTTATTTATGCGAGTTTTTATGGTTTTGCTGATGAGCATGGCCTGTAATGGTGATCGGATAAAGACGATTGAGGATGCTCCACTCATTTCTATTCAAATTAAAGATGAATCCGGAGAGGTCCTCTCTTTTCGGGAGGCACCACAACGCATCGTTTCCCTTGCGCCAAACCTAACAGAAATGATGTTTGCCTTAGGTGAATCGGATCGATTGGTAGCGGTTTCCCAGGCTTGCGATTATCCTGATGAGGCGAGGTTGTTGAACCAGGTTATTACATTCCCTGAGGTGGATCGGGAGGCAATTTTGGCACTCAAACCCGAATGTATTATCGCTACCTCTGAAATATTTTCTCCTGCACAAACAGACTGGTTCCGGCAACAGGGAATTCCTGTGCTATATCAACATTATCCCGATCTTGAGAGTATCTGGAAAGGCATGGAGCAGTTGTCTCTCTTATGCGGCAATTCTTCTGCAGGAAAGGTTTTGTGTGATTCCCTGAGAATGGAAACTGCAAAGATTCGCAAGACCGAAGCTTCTACGAAAAAGGTCTGTATTTTAGTGAACAGCGCTCCTTTGATGTTACCGGGGCGGAAAAGTTTTTTGAATGATATGATTGAGGCCGCCGGAGGGATTAATCCCGGAGGCGCATTCGATAGAGCCTACATCGAGATTGATGCGGAATTTTTACTTCAGCAGAATCCGGACTTTATTGTGATTCCCTCCAGAGATGACCAGGAAGCTTTAGCCTTTTTGTCCCGCTTCCCATCTCTGAGCAAATTAAAGGCAGTAGAGGGTAAGCGCATTTTTCGGGTGGATCCTTCCCTCTATTTCAGGCCCGGGCCCAGAAGTCTGGATGCCTTGAAAGAGCTTCATTCTATTTTACATCCGGGCGCATGAGGCAGGGGGTACTTAATTTGCTTTTCATTGTTCTGGCAATCCTGGTATTCTTAGCGGTGGTGATATGGTCTATGCAATCCGGCAGCGCAGAGGTCGGGTTAGAGACATTATTCTCATTATGGGGGCATACGAACGAGGCCGGCTCTGAGGAGCATGTCGAATTAATAATGGCATTGAGAGGCTTTAGAGTTCTTACGGTTGTGTTTTCAGGTGCTGTATTATCCCTGTGTGGGCTGTATATGCAGGCTCTGGTTCGTAATCCCATGGCGGATCCCTATTTGTTGGGCGCTTCATCGGGTGCAGGATTCGGGGTGTCCTTGATTTCTGCAGGATTTTTAACGGTTGTATTTAGTGTATGGTTTTTGCCTTTAGTCGCATTTGTAGGGAGTTTGTTGAGTTTGATTCTGGTATTATTGATTGGAAGGTGGCGAAAGGAACATCAAACTTATCGGATATTAATTGCAGGAATTGCAGTATCCTCTTTTTTTACTGCCTTAACAGGGCTTATGATGTATGTATTTACCGGGCCTGATGCCATCCGTTCTGTATTATTCTGGACTTTAGGTAGTTTTAGTCAGAGTAGTCAGATTTCAGCTTTGGTTTCAGGTTTGGCTTTGATACCTGCGTTAGCATTCGGAATTATTCGGGCGCGTCGTTTGGATGTCATGAGTCTTGGGGAAATACCCGCACGGACTTTAGGTTTAGATATTCAGAAATTTCGGATAGAAATCCTATTGGTTTGCGCTTTTTCGGCGGGACTAGTTGCTGCATTTTCCGGTCCTGTGGGGTTTGTAGGGCTAATGATGCCTCATTTCAGCAGAGCTTTGTTTGGCATGGGACACAGGCTGAATGTGTGGATTCTACCTTGGCTTGGGGGCACTTATTTGCTGATATGTGATACGCTGGGGCGAGAGATATTTCCACCTGCCGGCATTCCTATTGGAATCATAACCGCTTTATTTGGAATTCCTTTCTTTATTTTTCTGTTAGGAAGGAAATTAGAATAAGATGTTGGTATATGTTACCCGAAAAGTGCACTTCAATGCGGCACACAAATTATGGAATCCTGCCTGGACGGCGGATAAGAATCATGAAGTGTTTGGCGCTTGTAGTAATGAAAATTGGCACGGTCACAATTATGTTTTGGAGGTTACCGTTGCAGGCCGACCTGATCCAGATACCGGGTATGTGATAGATTTAAAACATTTAAGGGATATACTTGAGCGAAAAGTCATCGCAAAAGTGGATCATCGAAATCTTAATATAGATGTTGATTTTATGGCAGGGAAGCTGACGAGTAGTGAAAACTTTGCCGTTGGCATATGGAATCAAATTGAATCGGAAATCCGTACAACAGATAGAAAGTTATTTTCTGTGAAACTTTTTGAGACTGAAAGGAATTTTGTGGAATACAGAGGGGAAGCAAATTGAGGCCTCCGATAAAAAATTGTTTCGGGAGTGTTTTGGGTAATTAATTAAAAAGAGAATTCATGAGTACTGATATTTTAAACAAGTTTTTAGAGATGGGGGAATCTCACGCGTCCGGTTCTTCGGATACGCCGATGCGAGCCGATGCGTTTCAACTTAGCAACGAAGCTAAAATTGCCCTGATTGAAAAGAATTTTCGTGAAATTATGTTGACCCTGGGTTTGGATTTGGAGGATGATAGTCTTTCCGGAACACCCTATCGGGTTGCAAAAATGTATGTAGAAGAAATTTTCTCAGGACTAGACCCAGCCAACAAGCCAAAGATAGCTTTGTTTGAAAATCGATACAAATACAATGAAATGTTGGTCGAAAAAAACATCACCCTATTTTCGAATTGCGAGCATCATTTTGTGCCTATTGTTGGAAAGGCGCATGTGGCTTACATTTCGAGTGGGCATGTGATTGGTTTGTCCAAGATACACCGTATTGTTCGATATTTTGCCCGGAGACCTCAGGTTCAGGAAAGATTAACGGTTCAAATAGCCGAGTATCTCTGTGAAGTTTTGCAAACGGAGGATGTTGCAGTGATTATCGATGCGGAACATTTATGTGTTTCCAGCAGAGGAATTGAGGACGGAACATCCTCAACCATAACAGCTGCCTACAGAGGGAGATTTAAGGAAGACGCTGTTAAGCAAGAATTTCAAAAGTATCTTTCTTTATAGAGACTTTTGGGGTTTTGCTTGATTGTCTGTAATTTTGTAGACAAATTCAAAAGAAATGGCAACAACAGCAGATGTGAAAGTTGGTTCCGTGTTAAAATTTAACGGAGAGATTGTTACGGTAGTAGAATTTCAACACAGAACCCCCGGAAATCTTCGTGCATTTTATCAGGCAAAAATGCGTAATGTGAAAAGTGGGAAGTTGGTGGAATACCGTTTCAGATCCGGCGAGGAAGTGGAGTTGTTGCGCGTTGAATATCACGAGCTTCAGTATCTTTATAAAGATGGTAACAATCTCGTTTGCATGGACGGGGAGTCGTTTGAACAACATTTGATACCTGAGGTGCTATTTGGTGATTCTGCAGTGTTTTTGAAAGAAGGCGATATTGTAAAGGTCAGCTTTGAAAGTGACCAACCCCTTACAGCAGAAGCACCAGTGTTTGTAGAATTAGAAATTACTTATACAGAGCCTGCTGTTAAAGGGGATACCGTCAATGCGGTAACCAAGCCTGCAACTTTAGAAACCGGTGCTATTATCAAAGTACCGTCTTTCGTGGCTCAGGGCGAAAAGATCAAGGTAGATACCCGCACGGCTTCTTATGTGGAGCGTGTGAAATAATTATCGGCGCTTATCGCCCGTTCTTTTCACAACATTTTCCTTAAAGCTTTATTGAGCTTGCCATACTGTCGTTACGAAAGGATTCGGGATATTTTACCGGGTCATTTTTACCGGATTTTTTTTAGTCAGGAGGGTATATATTGGGGTTATTTTTAACTTTATGCCTCCTTAATTATGAATCTAAGTAAACGACTGTTATTAATCCCCTTTTTTCTGATTCATCTGTTGTATGCAACGAATGATGGGTCTCCTATAGGAGGAAGGCGTATAGGGATGGGTGGGGCTTATTCTTCCGTCCGTGGCGATATGTGGTCTTTATGGGCCAATCCAGCCGGAATGACCGGTATGAGTCGTTTCGAAGGCGGTTTGTTCAGTGAGAGCAGATTTTTAATTTCGGAATTAAGTACTGCAAGTTTTGGCGCTGTTATTCCATTTCAGCAAAAGCATTTTGCAGGAGTATCGGCAACAACATTTGGTTTCGGGTCCTATAGACGGAATGAGGCAGGTCTGGCTTATGCCACCACCTTATATGATGTCATTCATTTGGGCGTTAAGTTTAATGTGCTCAATCTTGCCATAGCTAATTATGGGTCTGTGAATACCTTCCTTGCTAATGTTGGGGTAATGGCTGATGTTTCGAAGAAATTTACCGTAGGATTTTGGACACAGAATGTGAATCAGGCGAGAATTGGGGTTTTGCAGGAAGAGAGGCTATCTACCATCTTGAACGGAGGGGCAACATTTAAGGCTTCAGATAAATTAATCTTAACCGGAGATGTTGTTAAATTTCTGGATTACCCGATGGGCGTGAGGTCAGGTTTTGAATATTTCTTTGTTAAACAATTCTGTATTCGTGCCGGCTATAGTACAAGTCCTTCTGTGTTAAATGGGGGTGCCGGGTTCAGATTGGACAACATTAGTGTGGATTTTGCGAACTCCTATCATGAGAGATTGGGGTATTCTCCGCATTTATCTATTACGATTCGATTAGGTCAGAAGGCGGAACCGGTGCCGTCCACAAAAGCACAAACCTCTGAAAAGCCCGCACCTGCACCTGTTCAAAATAAAGTCAAAGAAGAGGTCAAACCCGGACCTGTTGGACAGGACAAGAAACCGATACCCGTACAAGAGAAGAAGGTGGAACCGGTGAGTCCGGAGAAAAAAACTGGGACAACCGGTACAAGTCCTGCTCCCGCCAAGCCTAAGCCGGTATTGCCTGTTACCGCAACGCCTCAAGAAATAAAGGCTGCTAAAAAGGCTGCTCAACAACCTTCTTCGAAACCGGAAAATAGTGCACCCGGTCAGCCCAAATGAAAGCCGTCGTCCTTATTGTCTTTCTGGTATTGATTTCCTGCTCCCGTGTATGGGCGCAGTTGCCGGACTCTACCGATGCAGAAATCAATTTATTGATTGAGGATGCGATGACTACCTCCGATAATCAGAACAGTGAGCAAGATTGGACTCAGGTTACGGATTATTTAAATGACCTGAGGAGAAGGCCCTTGAATCTAAACGCCGCAAACAGAGCTGAATTGGCTCCTATTCCGGGTTTTTCGGAGATGCTAATTAATAATCTTTTCAAGTACATACAAAATTATGGTCGTTTGACTTCTTTGTATGAATTGCAGGCTGTTGAAGGATTTACTCCGGAAGTCTTTTCGAAGATAGGGCCTTTTATTACCGTAGATGAGTTTAGTAAGCTAGATATTAATAATAAGAATCAACACCCAGCAGGACCCGGTATTCCTGAGTTAATAAAGGGCATGCAATATGAAATAATGCAGCGTTATTCTACCATTTTGGAAGATCAGAAAGGGTATACGCCTGCGGATACCAATTCAAGGGGGCAGTTAAATGACCGCTATCTTGGTTCTCCCTGGAGGAGTTTTACGCGTTTCAGGGCAAGGTATGGTCAGAATTTCAGTGTTTGCCTTGTTGGCGAGAAGGATGCAGGCGAAAAGTTTGAGTGGAATCCTAATACACAGACCTATGGATATGATTTTGTGGCAGGGCATATTGCTATCAGAAATTATAAAAATCTCAAAGCGCTTGCTTTGGGAAATTATACCGTTCAGTTTGGTCAAGGGCTTGTGATTTCAGGTGGCTTAGGTTTTGGCAAGGGGGCAGAAGTTATTAATTCCATTAAGCGCCCTAACTATGGGATTCGGCCCTATACTTCCATTAATGAATTTAATGGATTGCAGGGAGGCGCTGCAACTTATGCAATTGGTAAGGTTTATGTAACGGGGTTTGCATCCAACCGAAAAATGGATGCCTCTTTGGTTACTGTTACGACTAATGTCGATTCATCAGGAAATCAAGAGGATATTTTGATCTCCAGTTTGAATCAATCAGGACTTCACCGAACAGCAGATGAGTTGTCCAAGAAAAACAATATAACAGAGCAAACCATGGGCGGCCGAATCGAGTGGCAGTCGCGCTCTATTGTGTTGGGTACTACCCATATGGTTCAGGAATTCTCAAATGATTTAAGGCGGGGGACCCGAACCTATCAGCAATTTGATTTTGAAGGAAAGCAAAATATGGTGAGTGGGATTGATTTCGATTGGGTGGTTCGCAATATGAATATCTTTGGAGAGGCTGCTCAGAGTAAATCCGGTGGGATAGGGGTAATGGGGGGAGTATTAGCTGCACTGGATCCCAAGATGGATGTGGCTTTGCATTTCAGGCATTTTGATAAAGACTTTCATACCCTTAGAGGGTTTGGGTTTGCGGAAAGACCATTTCAGCCTGCTAATGAAACGGGGGTATATACCGGGATTCGAATCCGTCCGGTGAAGCGCTGGACTTTTTCAACTTATTTTGATAAATACTATTTTCCCTGGTACTTATCCTCGGCTACTTTTTCTTCGGGAGGCCAGGATTGGTTAGGTCAGTTAAATTACAACCCCAACAAAAAGACAGAAGTGTATGTAAGATTCAGAACGGAGTCCAAGGATAGAAATGCATCCGTTCGTCCGGAGGGACAGGTATTGAATTTTCAGGTGCCGTTTCGTCGGGACAATCTACGGGTAAACTTCAGAACTCAGGTTGCAAAAGAGATTCGTCTTTCTTCCAGAGTGGAATATTCCTGGTATGATGAGACCAATGCTGTAAGTTCTTCCGGGGTGATGATATATCAGGATATTTCCTGGGATGTGGCCAGGCGGATGGATATTACGATGCGATATTCTATATTTGATACCAAAGACAATAACACGCGCATTTATGTTTTTGAAAATGATGTTCCTACTTTTTATTCTATTCCTTCATTTTCAGGAAAAGGGGACCGCTACTATGTTATGGTACGATTGACCCCTATTAAACATTTTGATATCTGGTTAAGATATTCCAATACTACTTTCAGAGGACGTGCGACAGTAGGCTCAGGTTTAGAAGAGTCCCAGGGGCCTATTCGTTCAGACTTTAGAATCCAGGCTCGTTATACCTTTTGATGTTGTTGTAGGTTATTGGGAAATTATAGCCAGGGTTCCCCCGGTTGTCTGGACCTTTGAACGGTTAACGGGGAGCCAAAGGCCAGTACCTTGTCCTTCACATCCTTCAATACCAAAGAGCCGGAGCCTATAATAGTATCTGAACCAATGGTGATATTTTGATTCACTCTGGCTCCAAGTCCCAAGACACTTCTTTGTCCCATTGTAAAATTTCCGCCTGCAATGCAGCCGGGACTAATATTGCAAAAATCCCCAATTTGGGTATCATGTTCCAGAATACTACCGGTACCAATAAGGGTATGATGACCAATGGAAACATCATTTTGTAAAATCACCCCCGGGAAGAGGAGGGAACCTGCACCGATTTTTACATGACTTTCCAGAATTACAGATGGGTGAATGAGTGTAAACCATTGGAAATCAGTGGCGTATTCCCTGGTTTTTTCCAAGACTTTTTCCCGAATAAAAGGATCTCCAATCGCAATAATTCCATGAGTTTCTGATGAATATTTTTTAACAAGGGATTCATCTCCAAGGATGGAGTGCCCCAAAATACATTCACCTTCCTTTTTGTGTGGGTCTATTATGCCCAATATTTCCAAATCTTCTCTTGACTCGAGCATTCGAATAACTTGTCGGCATAAGTCAGAACTACCAAACAGGACAAGGGATTTTGGGGACTTCATGTTGAGGATTCTGCTTATCAGGGATTAACGATTTCTGGTACTTACGAGATTAAGTTAAGCCTTGAAAGGATGGTTAGAGGCTAAAAGATGGATGCTAAAATACAGGGAATCTGTATAGCATTCGCAAATATCATTTGAATTTCGTATATTTGAGGTGAAAACAAGTAGTTATGCGAATAATTTTATTGCTTATTTCCTGCTTATTTCCTGTGATAGGTTTTGGGCAGTTGGGACAAATCTGGCAGGAAAACTTCAATAATGGATGCGGTAGTGGATGTGCAGGCAATGGATATGCGAGCCTGAATGGGGTTTGGACCGTTACCAACATCGGTACGAATGGCGTCAATGCCAATCAGTGGTATGTGAGTTGTGCAGAGGATGGCTTTTTAACCAGTCCCCCTTGTGCAAATGCTTGTAGCAGTCCCGCTCCCGGAAATGCAACCGCTCATATTGGCAATGTTAGTAGTTCAACAGCCGCGTTTTTATTTTGCCCGGGTGGTGATTGTCGAGCCAATTATGATGATTCTACACCTGCCGAGGCCACAAGTATTCGATTAGAATCTCCAATTATTTCTACTCAGGGATATACCACCCTATCATTGTCTATGATGTATATTTTGGGTGGAGTTAACTGCAGTACAGATTTCGCCGGGATTGAATATCATGATGGAACAAGTTGGTCTGTTTTGGTGCCTTGTTTAGCACAGACTACCAATAATTGTCCAGCACCCTATACGGGGAGTTATAACCTGGGATATAATGTGGCTCTGCCTGCTTCTGCAAACAATAATCCCAATATTCGAATTGCGTTCACCTGGCAAAATGATGGGAATGGCGTTGGTACAGATCCTTCTTTTGCCATTGATAATCTTGTCATTAATTACAATGGGCTTGCTTTGGACTTGGAAGATTTCCAAGCTGTTGACAGGTCACAATCCGTTCAGCTTAAATGGGTCGTTCGTGAAGGCGCCAATGTTGAGCGTTTTGTAATGGAACGGTCAACCGATGGGAAGAATTTCAAAGATATTTCTACTTTATTTGCAAGAGATGGGGAACAGCAGAATGTTTCCTATGAATGGATAGATGAGCGTCCTGTGGGAGGGAAGTCTTATTACAGAATTCGTCAAGAGTTTTTATCCGGCGTACAAGGGCACTCTGCCATTATTTCGGTGAATCGATTGGAGGACAAGTACCTTTCTTTTGAGTCTTCAAATCTCTTGAACGAATCCGAACCCATGCTTTTGTATTCAGACAGAGATACTAAAGTTGGATACTATATTTCGGATATGACCGGTCGTATTCTTGCATCAGAATCTCAAGTCTATCTTACAAAAGGCTACAATTCTATCGTTCAACCCGTGGGGCTTGCTTCCGGATGGTGTGTTCTGACAGTATTTCCTTTGAATTCCGAAGGGGATGAAAATAGTCAATCCCCTATTCGTGTAAGAGTATTGGTACCCTGATTTATGCGTGCTGAAGCTCCTGCCAGATTTATAGAGATTCAATATTTCAGGCAATGGTGGTTAATCTCAGCAATGCTACTACCAGCGGCATTATTTGGTTATGGTATTGTTCAGCAAATCTTTTTAGGGAAGCCTTTTGGCGATCATCCGCTTCCTGATGTTGGGCTTTTACTGGCCTTTGTGGCTTTCCTTGTCTTTTTTATGTGGTTTTTTCTAGCACTTAGGCTTGAAACAGAAGTCAGTGCTGATGGGCTATATTACAAGTTCAGGGGGATTCATTTTAAGCGACAAATATTGAGATGGGATGAAATCGAGGTTGCCGAATCAGTCCTTTACAAGCCTATTTTGGAGTATGGCGGATGGGGGATTCGATATGGTTTTCATGGGAAGGCTTATTCTGTTAGTGGGAATAAGGGGGTACAAGTAAAGACTCGTTCGGGTGTAAAAATTTTGATTGGTACCCAACAACCTGATGAACTAATGCAGACCCTTCGTTTATATTTTCCTGTATCCAGGTAATCCCGGAGATTGGTTTGTTTAATCCGGGGCTTCTTAAGTTCAATTCGTTACCCTGTATGTCAAGAAATATTGAGATTTTCTCTTAATCTTTTGATTTTTCCAGAGAATGTCCTGTTAATTAAAGTTTTCAGGATATTCTGTAACTGAAGGTATAGGACAGCCCAAATTTGCTGATTAACTTTACCATTCCAAGTAGACCTATTATTATGGCTAAGAAAATTTCTGTCAGGCCCTCTGCAAAAACAGGACCTGCCTCTATAGCTCCGATGCTTCCTGCCCAATTAATCCCTCATTTGGTTTGGGTGTATTTGATTTTAGCTGTTGTTGCATCCTGGTTTTTATTTCAGGATTACCTGATCGGTAAACATATTTATTTATTTAAAGATATTGGAAGTGATTCTGTGAACTTCAATTTTCCTCAATGGATTTATCTTAATGAGTATTGGAATAGTCAGTCGGAAACAGGCTGGTCATTTCGGCAGGGAATGGGACAAAATTACTATGGTGTTGGTCCTGCATTTGGTATTGGACTCATGGGCCCCTTTGTTTTTATGATTTCATGGTTTTCCCCGGAACAGATTCCCTATATGATCATCTGGTTTGAGGTATTGAAGATGTTAGCAGGTGGTTTGTTTTTTCTATTGTTTTTGAGAACGATGGGGCTTCAGCCTGTTGCTACATTAGTGGGAGGTTTGTTATATGCTTTTTCCGGTTACATGGTGTTGGGCAGCGGATGGACTGGTTTTTCCATGGAGGCATTTGCGGTTGCATTTCTGTTATTTTCGACTGAGCAATTACTGGTCAGGAAAAATTATTTGTGGTTTCCAATTTCTTTGGCTTACCTCGTCATTCTACAGCCCTTTTATCTTATGCCTTGGGGTATTTTTATGACTGCCTACTTCCTTTATCGTTTTTATGTTTTGGAGGGGTTTGATATTGGAAAGTTAATACGCACGGTGGGTATCGTTATTGGTCTATCCGTCATCGGTCTTATGCTAAGTGCATTTTATGGGGTCAGTGTGTTGCAAATTATGTTGGAGAGTCCAAGAGGTGGAGGGGAATCTTCTTATTCGGAAATGCTTTCGAAACAAGGCTTCTTGGATTTTTATCCTACAGCAGCTGTTCATTATTTGACCGTACTTTATCGTTTATTTTCCAATGATATGGTAGGTGGAGGACTGGCAAATTTTAAGGGCTGGAATAATTATCTTGAGGCCCCAATTTTTTATGCAGGTTTAATCTCTCTATTATTATTTCCCCTTCAGTTAGGCAGATACAAAGAAAAAGAAGGCATTGCTTACCTGTTATTTTTTCTCACTTTTTTAATTCCGGTAATTTTTCCCTATTTCCGTTTTGCGTTTTGGGGTTTCACGGGGGATTATTATCGTACCTTCTCCTTGTGTTTCATATTAGTGCTCATGATTGGTGCGCTTCAAGCACTTTCCTATATTGAGGCGCATGGAAAAGTAAGTATCCCTTGGCTGGCAGGTAGTCTGTTGTTTTGGTTAATCCTACTTTATTTTCCATTTGACTTAAGTCGTTCCCTTGTTGAGAAAAATATTCGCAGTCAGGTGACCTTATTCCTGGTCCTGGAGGCAGTAAGCCTGGTGTTGATCTCTCGCCCCGCTTTTCGATCATGGGCAGGTCATATCGTTGTTCTGGTATTGGTAGAATTGATTATTCTAGGAATGCCAACAGCCAATAAACGGGATATGGTAAAGGCGAAAGATTTAGAATCCAGAATTGCTTACAATGATTATACGAAAGAAGGATTGGACTATGTAAAATCAAGAGAAAAGGGTTTTTATCGCATTGCTAAAGATTATGCATCCGGACCTGCATATCATTCCAGTTTGAATGATGCCCTTGTACAAGGCTACATGGGAACTTCCTGCTATTATTCCTTTAATCAAAAGTACTACATCGAATTCCTTACCTCTGTCGGTTTAGCCGAAGGGAATAATGAGTTTTCAACTCGCTGGGCCCAGGGATTGAACAATAGACCTCTATTGTTAACGATGGCCGGCAGTCGCTATACCCTGCATAAAGGAGGGAATCCTTACTTATATGGATTTGGTTATGATTCATTAACACAGGTTCAGGATGTAAGTATATTCCGAAATAGGTATGCTCTACCTTTTGGCGTTGTGTATCATAAATGGATATCATCGGATTCTTTTTCTAGTCTGAGTCCTTTTGTGAAAGATAAGACTATGTTGTCCGCAATAGTCCTACAGCCATCCGAATATGTTGCCGCAGATGGCATGTCTCAAATGTCACTTCAAGATACAAGTGAGCAGTTTACATTTGAGCTATATCAGGGATTAACGGATCGTTTAAGGCAGGACACTTTAGCACTTACAGAATGGAGTGAGAATCATTTTAAGGGAAGTGTAAGTTGTAGTAATCAGGCTGGGATTCTGATGCTGCCTATGTCGTATGATAACGGGTGGAAGGTAATGTTGAATGGGGAGTCCAAAGAATTGATAAAGGTGCATAATGGGTTATCAGGCGTTAGGTTGGAGGCTGGTCGTCATAGTATTGAGCTGAGGTATGAGGTTCCGTATTTGGGTGTGGCTAGGTTGGTGAGTGTGGTTGGGTTAATCTTGTATTTGGGGTTGGTTGGATTGTGGATTTTTATGGGAGGGAGGAAGGGTGCTTCAGAGGGGGATGTTGGTAATTAGGTATTTAGGTTAAATTGTTGTGTAGGATTATGGCTTAAGGTTCTAAGGGATTTGTTCTTATTATGTATGATTACCATAATGTACCCTTAGTTTTTTAATATCCTATTTTGTGAGGTTAAAACATCGTTTTTAAAGGTTATATGGGTCAATTTTTCTCAATCAATCATGTATTTCTATCTTTAATGTTGTCAAAAACACCTTATTTTCTAAAATAATCAACCAATTTGACAGTCCTCTCCCATCAACTGTTTTCCAGAATATTAAAAATGTCTATAAATTTTGGTTCGCTATTCATCCAGCGTCAATATACTCAACGCCGGGATTATGCCGTTTTATCCTGTTCTAAAATAGGCACCGGGTGGTACCTCCTGTAAGTACGCATATTCCTTCGTGTTATTCTGAAGTCTCTTTCGTACTTCCTTCACGGCTTCTTGAAATACTTTTATACTACCCTCAAATAAATCTATTACCTTTCGGTAGCTAATAAATTTCTGAATTTCCCTGTCTTCTATCTGGTATGTGTTGGTGCTGCAAATCTTCAGATCTCTTGCATCATCGAACAACAATGGGGTGTTCTGTATTTCTGCAATTGTTTTTTTTATGTCCTCTGAATTTTCCAATTCAAAGATACCGGTGTAACGTGCCGATAGTCTGTCTTTGCGTTTGTAGTGCCGATTATATTTAATGGAAAATGATTGTAAAAAATTGGCAAATCTTTTTCTCAATGCAAGACTCAAATTTTCGCCTTTATAGGTTTTTGAGTCATTCTCTGCCAGCGGAGGCAATTCCCCTGCAATGTACTTTTCCAAATCGTCAGCGGTCAGTAAATAAGATTGATCCTTACATTCTTTAGGAACATTCTCCAGAACCTCCTTTTGGTGAAATTCGATAACAAGTAATAATTTGGATTTTACAATTGTAAATGCAAGTACATTGCCAACAGGAAGTAAGAAGATTGCCAGATTTTTTCTTCCCGTTTCAATTGCCCATTTCATTTTATTCTGAGGAAACCACACATTAATACCCAGAATTTCTTTCGTGAAGAGATAGGTGCCTCCCGGATTTAAAACGCTTTTTTCTACCATATTACCATACATACGATATTGTCCCGCAAAGCCATAACTTTTGCAATCCAATAACAGGTGAATGAATTATGACAGAAGCGACCAGGTGTCATCTCTGTTGTGTCCGCAACTATTTACGCAACACGGGGAAATCGATTCTCAGAAATCGATTTAGGAGGTTATGTCGCAAATTTAAAAAAAATGGAACATGAATTTCCGGAAACTTTCGCGTAATTACTAAAAAGCAATCACACTTTTCCTGAGCGTCTTTTTAGTTCCTTTCGGATAAGTTCTAACTCTCTTCCTGTTTGACCCTTAATAGAAGTATTTTCTTCCGCTCTCCTGAAGAGATAAGGCAAGACAGATTTGACAGGGCCGTAGGGTAAATACTTGGCAACTCTATAGCCTTCTGATCCTAGATTGTAGGAAATATGATCTGACATGCCATACAACTGTGCAAAGGCAATATATGGATGATCATTGGCTATCCCTTTTTCTTTCATTAGATGCGTTAGAAGATAACAACTTTCTTCGTTGTGCGTACCCGCGCATAAAGCAATGCTGTCTATATGATCCAAACAAAATCGTAATGCCAAATTAAAATCTTGATCCGTAGCACCTTTATTTGCCTGCATAGGTGTTTGATACCCTAAAGTCTGTGCTCTTAGATTCTCTTTCTCAAGATAAGCGCCCCTTACCAATTTTACAGCAGGTATAAAGCCTTCCACTTTGCCTTTGGCATGCAGATTATGTAAGTATTCTAATCTATCATGACGATACAACTGAAGTGTAGTGTAAACAATGGCTTTTTCATTGTTGAAACGCTTCATCAGGATTTCACACTGTTCATCAATCCAGGTTTGGAACCATGTCTCTTCAGCATCGAAAAACACCGGCGTGTCATTGCGTAAAGCCGCAAGTGCAATGGCTTCCATGCGACGAATGACCCTTCTCTCTTCATCCCTTTCCTGATGGGAAAGCGTCTCACCTGCCTGTATCTTGGTCAATAAGTCAATATTCCCCAACCCGGAAACCTTGCAGGCTGTAAACATAACCTCTCGGTGGTGCTTGCTATGCTCCAGGGTTTTTATGATTTCGTCTCTGCATGCATCAAAACCCTGTTCGTTCTTCTCCCCTTCGACAGAATAATCCAGAATAGTATTAACGCCAAAGGATTTTAATTGAGTTGAGGTTTTTAGTGTTTGGTTTATTGATTCTCCACCACAAAACTGCTCAAACAAAGTTTTTCGAATCAATCCCTGAACCGGGAGACCTGATTTAAGAGCAAAATTGACTAACGCAGGACCTTTTTTCACCAGAAAAGGAATCCCCATCATTGAAAAAAGAAGGTGAGACTTGCGAAGGGACGAATCAGACTTGTGGCGAAACGCTATTTCCGTGTTTTGAAAGGATAGCATGCAGTTACTTTTTCAGGTACAAAATTAAGAGTTAATCCTGCCTAATCCCATTTTCCGTAAATTAGTTTCCTAAAATTATCCAACAAAAGGAGGATCATCTAATTCCATTTACAATTATGGAATGCAGAGTTTATTAAAACTCTCCCAGTTGCCCCTGTAAACATTGAAATCTACATATCCTTTAATTCCAGGGACCATCCCCTTGTCGCTATGTTGCCAAATAATCCATTTTAGCTCCTTTGAAATCTCATATTTGTAGTAGTGTGCAATCCAGAGTGGATGATCATTAAATTTAGATTCAAGTACATCTGTGTAAAATTTTGCATTACAGTATAGAATAGGCTTAACGCCATAGGCCTTTTCCAATTCCTCTAAACAAACTTTCACTTTGACCTGAAGTTGTTTTCTTGTGAGATGCCCCTGTTCTTCCACATCCAGCATGGGCGGTAAATCTCCTGATTTTAACGGGACTTTCCGGATAAAAAATAAAGCCTGTTTCTTGCTATCCTGTTGAGGTTCAAAATAATGATAAGCGCCTTTCAGTAAGCCAGCTTCCCCACAAAGTCTCCAGTTTCGGTTAAATAAGGAATCCTCCCGATTTACGCCTTGCGTCGCTTTGATCCAGGCAAACCGTATCTGATGTTTTCCATCCTTTGCTGAAACTACCTTCTTCCAGTCAATATGCATTTGATATCGTGAAACATCTATACCATGAACCGAATAACCATAAGGTAGGCGTATGTTAAATCGGCGTTTCTGAAAAACTCTTCCCGCCTGGCATCCTGCGAATTCCTTCCCGGGGATAATCCAAAAGGCCGTGGCAACCAGAATCAGGAGAATCGGAAGAAATTTTAAAAGACTGCGCATAAAATGCAAACTTAGGTGGAATCCCGAGACAATTTAACCAGGCAAATGAACTTCATCCCCCAACCTGATGTATTTTTTGCAATTTTACTCCATACTAAATTTTATGCGCATACTACCTCTCGAACTCCCTCGATTTATCCCCTCACAACATGAAGTCTGGATATCCGAGGATATTCAGGAATATTTGAGACTCATAAAGGCAAATTTTCAAGCCTCTTCCTGGTGGGTTCTTACAGATTCAAATGTGTATCAGGCCTGCTATCCAAGATTTCATCGCTATTTCAATCAGGACCACCAATTGATTGTCATACCTGCAGGAGAAGCGTCTAAAAACCTTCAGACTTGTCAAACTATTTGGACTCAATTTGAATCCTTTGGCGCTGACCGAAATGCCGTATGTATTTGCCTCGGTGGTGGTATGATCTCGGATATAGGCGGCTTTGTCTCCAGCCTCTGGAAAAGAGGTATTCGTTTCATTCATCTGCCAACCTCTCTCTTGGGCATGGTAGATGCCGCAATCGGAGGTAAATGTGGTATCGATTTTCTTCATGGTAAAAATCTCTTAGGTCAGATTAGCCTTCCCTCCCTGGTGGTGAGTGATACATCCTGGCTTGAGTCTCTTGCGGAGCGCGAATTAAAAGCAGGCCTGGCAGAATGCCTTAAACACGGACTGGTAGCCGATGAAACCTATTGGCGACGCCTTGCAGCCACAAACTTTAAAGAACAGGAATGGGAGTTTGTTGTTTATCGCTCCCAAATGATAAAAGCAGAAGTGGTCAAGACCGACCCCGATGAGCAATGGATGCGTAAAATACTTAATTTCGGTCACTCGCTTGGACATGCCCTCGAAAGCATTTGTCTCGAATCCGGCGTCTCATTTCTGCATGGCGATGCCATCGCCTGGGGCATGAAGGTGGAAACAAAACTGGCCATGGAGGCTACCGGTCTCACATCCGAACATGTGTCCCAAATTGTCGCTGGAATAGATCAATTCGATTATCCACTGCCCCTGCTTCCTTTATCTAAAGAAACGGTAATAAATAAACTTATTTACTATCTTAGAAACGATAAGAAAAATAATCAACAGGCCATACGCATGAGCCTACTCAGTCGTATCGGTAAATGTGAATATGATGTGGAAGTGAAGGAAAATAAGATTCGGGAAGTATTAGAAATGGATCCTTTTATCGCCTCCCTCTGATATGATACGCCTGTTCCCGCCAGATAAGATGGAGGCCCATTTTGAATTGCCGATTTCCAAAAGTATGTTCAATAGGGCTCTTGTTATTGCCTGTCAAACTCAATGCCGTATTGTCGCAAAAACAAAGCATCTTCCGGAGGATTGTCGGGTTATGATGAATTACCTTCAGGCCTGTGGCTTCGACTTTCAGGTGGATGACGGCGTATGGACAATCTCACCTCGTCTTAAGTCCGGACAACACATTCAGGCAGATCTTGCCATGGCCGGTACAGCGATGCGGTTTTTAACTTCGCTTGCTTGTATTCTGCCCTTGAATTCGGAATTTACAGGCGCAGCTCGCTTGGGGGAGAGACCCTATTTACCTTTAGCAATGGCCATGAACCAAGCAGGGGCCTCTATCCTTTGTCATTCAGATATTCAGGTGTTTCCTATAAAAGTAACCGGGAATCCGGACTGGCAGCCCGGAAATATTACTTTGAGTCAGATTCGAAGTTCACAAATGGTAAGTGCAGTTCTCCTGCTTGGACCTCACTTCAACCTTGGAACCAGCCTCTTCGTATCGAAAGATTTTCCCCTCTCAGAGCCTTACATCAAAATGACCCTGGACATGCTCGAACAACAAGGCATGCACTGGACGAGAATACCACATGGGTACCAACTCCATTCTAAGAAGCCAAGGAATTCTGATATCATAGTTGAACCCGATTGGAGTGCGGTTTCTTATATACTTGGGATGCTTTTACTGAAAGGGGGAGAGCTGACCATTCATGG
>CANHCC010000032.1 GCA_947459115.1 Bacteroidota bacterium
ATGTGTAGAAGGCTTTTGGCAAATTCGCAACCTGCCCTTTATGGCCGGCACCGCAGCGGCATATGGGGTCAGTCGGGAAGATGCTTTGAAGATGATTACCCTGAATCCGGCCAAAGCCTTAGGCGTCGAAACCCGCACCGGAAGTATAGAACCAGGAAAAGAGGCTAACCTGGTCATTACCTCCGGTGATATTCTCGACATGAAAACCTCTATCCCGGAGAAAGCCCTTATCCAGGGACGCTGGGTCAACCTGGACAACAAGCAAAAACAACTTTACGAGAAATACAAGTAACCCGCTCCCCCCGAGCAACCGCTCGGGGGGAGCGGGGGGTTGAAATCAACTTCGTATTGTACAAAAAAGCAAAAAGCGCGTATCAAACTCTATTTGATACACGCTTTTTAATTTTTGCGATTTAATGATTTAAATCTTCGTAGCGGGAGCAGGACTCGAACCTACGACCTTCGGGTTATGAGCCCGACGAGCTACCAACTGCTCCATCCCGCAATGTGATTGCAAAGGTAGAGCTTATTCGTAACAAAACCAAATCCTATTCTATTATCTGAACGATGCTGAAAATTTGTAGCTTTGTATGAGCAGTATATGCAACCCTTTTTCCATAATACTCATCTTGTAACAAACTTCTGATGGAGGCAAAAGATATCAGACAGGAAGAATCTTCCCTGGTAGATGGATGCTTATCCGGAAATTCGAAAAGTCAGGAATTGCTTTACAAGCGGTACGCAGGCATGGGTTACGCCCTCTGTTGTCGGTACGCAAAGGACAAAGATACCGCAGCAGATATTCTGCAAGATGGGTTTATCCGAATCTTTAATTCTTTGGATTCTTTTCGAAAAGATGGTTCCCTGGAAGGCTGGATTCGTCGAATTCTTGTCAATACAGCCCTTGAATATCATCGCAAACAAGCGACTATTCAATGGGTACCCGAACCGGAAGACAAAGATTTTACGCCTGCCCCACCGGAAGTTATTGGTAGCCTTGAAGCGGAAGAACTGATGAAACTCGTTCAAGCCCTTCCCACCGGCTATCGAATGGTGTTCAACTTATACGCAATAGAAGGCTATAGCCACAGAGAAATATCGGAGCTATTGCAGATTAGTGAAGGCACTTCCAAATCCCAGCTGGCCAGAGCCCGTACTCAACTCCAGCAACAAGTTGAAATATTGTTTGGTGAAAAACCTTATGCACCCTGAACAAGACCCCATAGACGACCTTTTCCGAAATCGCCTCGGAAATCAGGAAGTGCCCCCTCCTCCGGGCCTATGGGAAGAGGTACAGGCAGGCGTGCAGGTGGACAAAGTATTCAAAGACAAACTAAACCCTTTCACTTTACAACCGCCCACTTCGGTTTGGAAACGGATTTATAAAAACCTGCATCCAAACCTCCGCCCGGTTTTCTTACAACCAACTTTCTTGCGTTATGCCTCGGCAGCAATCCTGATTATGACAGTGGGTATGTGGTTTTGGACAGATAATGAAGAAGTAATAGGTCTGAAATCCTCCAACATTCGCCCCCTTTCCCTGGCATTTAAATCTGTAACACCAGAGAGCCGTTCGACGGCAATCCCGGATTTTCAAACCAATGTAAGACCTCAATGGGAAGAGAGCGCGCAAAACTTTGTCAGGCAAACTAATGTGGCGCATTCATCCCCTTTGAATGAAGCCGGGATTCAGACGATGGATAATCCAATTCAGACCAAACAGAATTCCCTTGCCCAGATTTCTGAATCACCAAAGGAAACATCCACCAATCCGGGACCAGAAACAGCCCCGCTTCCCTCGATTCGTCAATTGCTACGGGAACAACCAATCTCAACGGCAGCAACAAATCCTATGGCACAGGCCTATCCTTCCACTCCCGCATTAAGCAAGACCAGCCATCCTGCTGGGGATGCCTGGATGCTCTCCTCTGTGTTCTCACCGGATATTAATTTTTCCTCACCCCGAAATATTTCCTCCGGACTCGACAGGCAACAGAATAATTCCCTTCAATACACAGCAGGGGTCAGGGTAGGCTATGCCCTCAATGAACGCTGGACTATCCAAAGCGGGGTACAATATGCGGATCAGGGAACCGTGTTGATTCCAAGAGGGGAGCAGGACAATTACACCGGAACCTCATCCTTCTCCAGAATGGGAACACCAATGGAGGTCAAAGCGCAGGTTATAGACATACCGGTAGTGGTAAGGTATCGCCTGCTTGGTGATAAATGGCGTTGGTTTGTATCATCTGGCATGAATGCGAATGTCACCGGAGGCACAAGTTCTGTTCTCATTGGAACCGGTACAGAATTAAAAGCGGGAAAAAAACTGAGTGTGAGTATTGAGCCGGCGTTCCGTCGGTCAATAGAATCTTTGCCCAACTACAAACCCAACACCCTAAGTATTTTTACCGGTATCCACTACCGTCTGAATTAAGATTGGCAATTAACTTTCCGGGAGATATTGAATCACCGATAATTTATCCGGTTGCAGATACTTCAAAGCAGAGGTTTGAATTTGCTCCGGCGTAACGGCACGGATTTTCTTTAAATACCCCTCCGTGTCTGTTACAACAGGATGAAACAACTCCTTCAAATAAAAATGCAGAAGATTCTGCCGGTTGTCATGCTGAAGCAATACATTTCCGGTAAACTGTCGTATCGCCTTATCCAGGCTATCCTGAGAAATACCTTTTTGACAAAACTGTCTGAGTTCATCCTGAACCAACTTGATGACGCGTTCCCGCTTCTTTTCGTCTGCTGAAAAATAAATCGTGGCATAACCGGAGTCTTCGAAAGAGGTGTAGGTCGCCTGAATTTGATAGACTAATCCATGTTTTTCCCGGATATTCAGGTTCAATTTTGAATTCATGGCCGGACCACCCAGCAAGTTGGTCAAAATCTGAAGCGGCCAATGGTCCTTGGCTTTTCGGGAGGGCGCTTTATGCCCCATTAACACATGAGATTGTTGAACGGTTTTGGTGGTCGTCGTTGAAAAGATTTTTCCGGAAGCCAGAGCCGGTGCATGGTCTGGCGCATGCAATGAACCGACTTCTCCAAAATATTTTTCTATCCAGTAAAACGCTTTTTCGGAGGAAACATCTCCACAAATCCCTACCGCCATGGTATCGGCCCGGTACCAGGTCTGGCAATGTTTTTTTAACCCGGTATGACTCATATTTTGGAGAGATGGCCGAGTGCCAAGGATAGGGCGCCCAATAGCATGATCGGGATATAGCAAGGCCTCAAAGTCTTCAATAATGGTCTCCTCCGGATAGTCCTGATACATATCTATCTCCTCAGCAATTACGCTTTTCTCCTTCTCTATCTCGCTATCCGGAAAAACCGAATGCAGAAGCATATCGGATAATAATTCTATCGCCCTTTCGGCATGCTCCTTGGCCACACTGGCATAATAACAAGTATTTTCCTTCGTTGTATAAGCGTTGAGTTCCCCGCCTACAGAATCAAGACGATTCAGTATATGAAATGCCTTTCGTCGGGAGGTTCCCTTAAAGACCATGTGCTCAATGAAATGGGAAATGCCATTCAGGGCGGATATTTCATCCCGTGTGCCGGTATTGACCAAAACGGCCACATAAACAACCTGACTGCCAGGATTCGGAAGAAACAAAGTTTTAAGACCGGAGGCAAAATCCCGGATTTCTGGCTTTAATATCACACTGCAAAAGTATGCATCAAAAGAAACCTAAATACAGAATATCAAAAGATAAAATCAAAGAACTGCCAGATAAACAAGGTTATTGGCACCCGCTTAAGGCATTTGAATTTGTAACACAGCCAAAAATTTCAAAAAATCTTCCTACCTTCACAACTTATTTTTATTCCACTAATAGCGTTTTTCCCATGAGAATTCGTTCATTGGCCAACCTTATTGCGGTCATTTTTATGCTCTCCGGACTGTGGGCCTGTCGTACAACGCCTACTTGTGATGACGAAGGATCCACTAAATATGGAAATCAGGAATTCAATGTTGTTTTTGTAAGATTGGATTCGGTCAATTGCCCCCCCGATACCTGCATCGTTAAAGATGTCGTTTTAGGATCTTTCAAGCAACCCAGTTATAATGCTACGCTAATTACCGTGCTGCTCGATACCACCGGAAATACGGGCTCCAACATCATTTTCGAACAACCTAATAGTTTTTGTGACAATGGTCTCCGCAAATGTGGTCCTTATCGGTATGGAACAGAAGACCGGGTGGTTGGGAGAGATTATAATTTCGTTTATTCATTCATTCACAACCAGACACAAATGATGGGCCGGGTAAAAGTGAATTTTCAGATGCGGGCAGATGGATGTAAAACCTTCTTTGGGAAAGTCAATTACTATTTCAACAATACCCTGCTGCCGGAATATAGTCTGAATCCAAAGGCTAGTATCGAATGTTATCTGGCACCTACCCGGTTTAATTAGATTCTACTTTCAAGTGCCTCAGGCCCTGTTCTGAGTTCAAGAATCAGGATATAGACTGAGCGCAACAGATAAAATTGGGATAATTGATAAAACTATCCTATCTTTGTACCAGAATTTTAACAGGTGAGGGGAGTGATAAACTCCCCTTTGTTATTCTGTCTGAGTGCAATGAGCCACCCTGAAAAAGATTATATCACCCGATTAGTCACTGAAGTGATCGCAGATCTCGGAAGAGAAGATATGTTTCTGGTGGATGTGATTTTCAAGAAAGGCAGAAAAACCCTGGTAAATATTCTGGCGGATACCGATACCGGGATTCAACTTCAGGAATGTGTCAGCATCAGCCGAAAACTGAGTGCCCGTCTTGAGGAAGAAGACCGATTTGATTTTCCCTATACTCTTGAGGTAAGTTCTCCGGGAACAGAAAGACCCCTTGATACACTCAGAATGTATCGAAAAAACACAGGTCGGGAATTGCGGGTGTTCTTCAAAGATGGGACCGAGGTAAGCGGAAAACTACTTCAGGTTTTAGAGGGCGCTGTGGAGCTGGAGGTGGCTAAAACGGAGGGGAAGAAAGGTGAAAAGGAAACCGTTACGGTGCCTTTTGAGGCTATTCGCGAAAGTAAAGTACTCATATCATTTAAAGCATAATAATGTAACAGATGAAGAAGCAGGTTGTAACCGATAAAAAATCGGATCTTATTGAAAGTTTTGCAGAGTTTGCGAGAACAAAAAACATTGACCGGGCCACCATGATGGGGGTATTGGTAGATGTTTTCAAATCCATGATTCGCAAGATGTATAATACAGATGAGAATTTTGAGATCATTGTCAATGTTGACAAAGGCGATATTCAGGCCTTCCGGGAGAGAACGGTTGTGGAGGATGGAGAAGTAGAAGACGAATCCCGTCAAATCCCTTTGAGTGAAGCCCTTAAAATTGATAGCGATTACGAAATCGGGGATGACCTGGCAGAGGAAGTAAGTTTTGAGGACTTTGGTCGCCGAATGGTTACTACCGCCAAACAGACCTTGATGCAACGCATTAAAGAACTGGAAAAAACGGGCATATTCAACATGTATAAAGAACTCACCGGAGAGATTATTATCGGTGAAGTTTATCAGGTTTGGAGAAATGAAATCCTGGTGATGCATGAAAACAACGAAATCATTCTTCCGCGTGAGCATCAGATTCCGAAAGACCGCTACAAAAAAGGAGACCCTATTCGTGCCGTAGTAGATTCTGTAGATTTGAATAATGGTAATCCCAAAGTGATTATCTCCCGTACCTCCCCTGTTTTCCTGGAAAGATTATTCGAACAGGAAGTTCCGGAGATTTATGATGGTTTAATTACCATTAAGAAAATCGTCCGTGAACCAGGCGAAAGAGCTAAAGTGGCCGTTGAAAGTTATGATGATCGGATTGACCCGGTAGGCGCCTGTGTCGGGATGAAGGGTGCAAGAATACATGGTATCGTTCGTGAGTTAAGAAATGAAAATATTGATGTCATTAACTTCACGAACAACGATCAGTTGTTTATTCAAAGAGCGCTGAGTCCTGCTAAAGTTTCGTCTATAGAACTGAACGAAACCAACAAACGCGCCAAGGTATTTTTGAAAGCGGATCAGGTATCGCTTGCCATTGGCAAAAACGGCTTGAACATTCGTCTGGCCAGCCGCCTGAGTGGATTTGAAATTGATGTATTCAGAGAAGAAGACCAGGATGAAGAAGATGTGGATCTGGATGAATTCTCCGATGAAATTGAAGAATGGGTATTGGATGCCTTTAAGAAAACCGGATGCGATACAGCAAAATCAGTACTTCGCTTATCGGTAGAAGACATCGAAAGAAGAACCGATCTGGATACTGAAACCATTGAAGAAGTCCTATCTATCCTAAGACAAGAATTCGAAGAAGAGTTCAGTTCTTAAATACCAAAGTAGTCATTGCCGGAAATCGCCAAAAATAAGAAAGAACGATAACAGTAAATATGTCAGAAGAAAAAGCAAAAGCACAGAGGCTTTTCAAAGTTGCCAAGGATCTCAATGTAGGGAGTAGTACGCTTGTAGAGTTCCTGAACGCGAAAGGTTATGCTGAGTTGACCAATGATCCCAATGCGAAGATCACACCTGACATGTATGAAGTCCTGTTAAAGGAATATTCTTCTCAGAAAGCGATTAAGGAAAAATCTGAGCAAATTAAGGAACACAACAAAGAGCAAAAAGAGAAGCGGGAATCCGGAGCCAAAGTGCAAACCCAGGAAGAAGAAGCCCCTCGTATCACTGCTCAGCAACTTAAGGTAGAGTTATCTGGCAAGGAAAAGGCATCCACACCGGTCAAACGAGAGGAGCCTGCTCCGACACCCGAACCTGTTGCCCCTCCCGTCGCGGAAGTCATAGAAACGCCAGCTCCTGAAAAAGAATCCGGAATAGGTTTAAAAATTCTTGGAAAAATTGACCTGGACAAAGGTAAAAGCAAAAAAACCAAGGACGCTAAACCTGAATCTACTGCAGGAAAGAAGGCAGAAGATAAAACTAAGGCTAAGCCTAAAAAAGCAGACCCTTCTGTTATAGAAAAGGCAGTCACCGAAGAAGCCTTAGCACCTGTTTCTGAATCGTCAAAGAAAGAGGAAGTTGCCCTTCCTTCTGCTCCGGTAGCTGCGGAGACCAAACCGGAAACCCCACCTGCAATCACTGAGCAAGCGGAAGTAAATACGGCTGTTCCGGAATTACCCGCAGAAGAGCAAGAGGTCATTCGTGCCAAAGATAACACCCCAAGACTATCTGGTCTTAAGGTGATGGGTAAAATTGAATTACCCACTCAAAAACCTGCCGAAAAGAAAGAAAGCGCTGCGGAATCTGAAGAAAATCGAAAAAAACGCAAACGCAAACGCAAGCCAACCACTCCGGTGCAAGCCTCTACGCAGGCAGGTGGTGGTGGGGCCAGAAGACCTGGTCCTGGTGGGGGCGGTAGCGGTGCTAATACCTCCAATCGGGATAAAACGCCCAAAGCAGAGCCAACAGAAAAGGAAATCCAGGAAAAAATCCGTAACACCCTTGCGGACCTCAATAAAGGCGCCAGCCGATTCCGTCAAAAGCTCCGTCGTGCAAAACGCGATGAAGGAGCTGTTCGTCGTGAATCCATGGAGCAGGAAAGACTGGAAAACGCAAGAATTCTGGAAGTAACAGAATTTCTATCTGCCAATGAACTTGCAAACCTGATGAATGTACCGGTCAATCAGGTCATTGCTAAATGTATGGAATTGGGTCTGTTTGTATCTATCAATCAAAGGATTGAAGCAGATGTTATTGCCATGATTGCGGATGAATTTGGCTTCCAGGTTCGATTTGTGAATGTAGCCGAGGGCGGTGAAGAGGAAGAGGAAGTAGAAGACCTGGAAGACCTGGTATCCCGGCCTCCAATCGTTACGGTCATGGGTCATGTGGATCATGGTAAAACATCCCTTTTGGATTATGTGCGTAAAGCCAATGTGATAGCCGGTGAAGCCGGGGGTATCACCCAACACATAGGGGCTTACGAAGTAACCCTCGAGGATCAAAGAAAAATCACATTCCTGGATACGCCGGGTCACGAAGCTTTTACAGCGATGCGTGCCCGCGGTGCTCAGGTAACGGATATTGTTATTATTGTAGTTGCTGCGGATGATGATGTGATGCCTCAAACTAAAGAGGCCATTAATCATGCCCAGGCAGCCGGCGTGCCGATGATTTTTGCCATCAACAAGGTGGATAAAGAAGCGGCCAATCCGGAAAAAATCAAGGAACAATTATCTCACATGAATATCCTGGTGGAAGACTGGGGTGGAAAATACCAGTGTCAGGAAATCTCTGCCAAGTTCGGTAAGGGCGTGAATGAGTTACTGGAAAAAGTCTTGCTGGAAGCAGAAATTTTAGACCTAAAAGCCAATCCTGATCGTATGGCCAAAGGGGCTGTGATTGAAGCTCAGCTGGATAAAGGTCGCGGAATTGTGACCACCATTCTGGTGCAAACCGGAACCTTAAGCGTTGGAGATATTCTGGTCGCAGGTCAACATTATGGAAAAGTGAAAGCCATGATGGACGAAAGGGGCAATCGTGTGAAAGAAGCAGGACCCTCTACGCCGGTTCAAATCCTGGGCTTGAGTGGTGCACCGCAAGCGGGCGATAAATTCCAGATCTATGAAACAGAAAGGGAGGCCAGAGAAATTGCTACCCGCCGTCAGCAGTTGCTCCGTGAACAAAGCATACGCCAGCAGAAACATATTACCCTGGATGAAATTGCCAGAAGAAAAGCCATTGGTAACTTTAAAGAACTGAACCTGATTGTAAAAGGGGATGTGGATGGTTCCGTGGAAGCCCTTTCAGATTCTCTGCTTAAACTTTCAACAGACGAGGTCAAGGTCAATATTATCCTGAAATCCGTCGGACAAATTTCAGAAAGCGATGTGCTTCTGGCCTCTGCCTCTGATGCCATCATCGTGGGCTTCCAGGTAAGACCAAGTGCCAGTGCCAGAAAATTAGCTGAGCAGGAAGCCATCGACATTCGCCTGTACAGCATCATCTATGATGCGATTAATGAAGTGAAAGATGCCCTTGAAGGCCTTCTGGCACCTGAAATCCAAGAAGAAATCGTGGCCACAGTTGAAATTCGTGAAGTCTTCCGTATCAGCAAAGTGGGCAGTATCGCCGGATGTTATGTGACAGAAGGTAAAATCACACGCAATACGCCAATTCGCCTCATTCGAGATGGCATCGTCATCTATTCCGGTAAACTTGCCTCTCTCAAGCGATTTAAAGATGATGCAAAAGAAGTGGCCACCGGATATGAATGTGGGCTTTCTGTAGATGGATATAATGATATACAAGTAGGAGATATCATTGAAGGGTATGAACAGAAAGAGGTAAAACGGAAACTGGTTTAACCTTTTTTCAGGCAATATTCTGCATTCTGTTTTTTGCCAGATTTCTTTGTTTTCATTCCTAAAATAAAGTCATAAGGTACTTTTACCTATATTCGATTCAATTTTAAATTCGAATATGTCCTACTTTCTTGATCTGTTTAGAAAGGTGGGGGTAATTAAACTTAAAATCCTGTAAAGGAATCATCGTACAGACATGCATCGTCTTTCATCAGAAAGTATCGTATCTGGAATTACAGCATTGGTTGTACTGGTGGTTTATGTTCTGACAGCCTATCCCGGTGTATCTTTTTGGGATTGCGGTGAATGGATTCTTTCTGCTCATAGTCTTCAAGTGCCACATGCCCCGGGCGCCCCACTCTATAGCCTCATCGGAAGATTATTTGCCATGGCGGGCTCCTCAGAAGGAAATTCTGTTGCCTATAGAATCGTTTTACTATCCTCTATCTCCGGGGCCGCATGCATATTTTTCTTTTCTCGCCTAACCATACAAATTTCAGAATATATCTTAGGACATCCTGGCATCGGCCTAAAGCAAGATTCGGGTCTTTCTTTAATGTCCGGTGGCTTGGGGGGCTTATTGCTTGGTTTTTCTGATTCATTCTGGCGCAATTGCACGGAGGCAGAAGTCTATAGCCTCACCGGATGTTTCTTTGCTGCAACCCTATATTTCGGTTGGAGATATTTTGTGGAAGGCAATACGCGCTATTTTCTCCTTAGTTGCTTTTTAATTGGTGCCGGCCTATGTGTACATCCCACACAGATTCTGGTTCTTCCATTAATTATCGGCATTCATCTGTTTCGTCAATATCCCGTGCTAGTAAAACAAATAGCAAAAGGGATTCTTATATGGCTTATCCTAAGTCTGATATTGGGATACTGGCTAACTGAGGGGTTGGTTTTCGTGGGCTTACAAATGGATCTGATTTTGGCAGGGCATTCCGGTATGGGATTGCCTCCCGGCTATGGTCTCTTATTGGTTTGGCTATTGAGTTTGTTTGGGTTCCTGATAATCTTTTGTTTGTCCAACAAAAAAATTAGCCACTGGTTGGGGTTAGGCTTATTGCATGCCGGACTTGCATTTTATTGTTTGATTCCGCTTCGTACAGATAGTCCCATGCAACTTGGGGCTGGCAAAGATGCTGGTAGTTTCTATGCCTATTTCACCCGGGCAGAATTTGGCAAACCACCCGGAATATATGGCCCTTCCTATATGCAGAATACCAGGCCTTCTGTTCAAAGTAGTTGGTATTGGGATGCTATTCGAAACCATTATGCACGCATTAAGAAAAAAGAAAAAGAAGTAGAAGATCCTCAGGGATGGTTTCCCAGAATGTACAGCAGCGCACATGCCGAAGCCTACAATCAATGGCGATTAGACCAAGGATATACTATTGAGACGCCCCCTACATGGAAAGAAAACCTATGGTTTTTCCTTTCCGAACAAAGTGTACATTACTTTGTCCGCTACCTGGGATGGAACTTCATTGGTCGTACAAATGATTCACCGGAGAGTCAGGTTTTAAGCGTTAATTCTTTTGAGGATTTTTTTAGCTTCGGCAATAAACGACGCGTAAACTATCATTTTCTTCCGCTCTTATTGTTGATTCTGGGTATTCCTTCCGTTTTCTTTTTTACCCAAAAAGTACCCCTGTTTTGGATAATCGGTTTTTTAATAACCGGGCCATTGTTGGTTTGGGTATTAAATATGACGCCCGATCAGGTGAGGGAGAGAGATTATGTTTTTCAACTTTGCATGGTCTTCTGTTTTCTCTTAGCTGCCTTAAGCCCTATATCTCTCTGCTACGGGTTAAATTCCCGGGCTAAAAATACGATGCGCTTTTTGTCTGCCTTACTGTTTATTACCCCGGCCATTCAATTAATAGAAGGTTGGTCTTCCCATGATAATTCCAAAAATTATTCCGCCCTGAATTTTTCTGAAATTTTACTCGCCTCTTGCCCATCCCAAAGTGTCTTAATTACAGCAGGCGATAATGATACTTTCCCCCTGTGGTGCACACAGCAAGTTTATGGATTCCGACCGGATGTTACTATTTTAAATTTAAATCTATTACATCAACCTTGGTATTACAGAAGACTGGAAATGCCCGGGCAGATTGGTCAATTTCAACTGAAGCATCCCCTGCCGGATAGCCTGGATTACAAACCCATCCTACATGTCGAAGGGTCAGCAATGGAAAGAATGGACAGCCTGCTAAGAAGCAAAAACTGGTCAGCGCCTTTGGTTTGGACGAGGTATGAATTTATTCTTGCCAGTATTTTAACTGACATGGGAAAATTTGAACCCAATCGGTCCGTTGTGTTTTCGCCATTGCTTCCAACTCAAAAGATTCTATACATGAGGGCGGAAACCCGATTAAATGGGATTGGGAGAGAATTAAGTTTTAACACCGATACAGCGTTACAAACCCATCCCGCTGAGCATTTCAAAAGTATTTTAACTCTATCAGGGAAATGGAATCCGGAAAACCTCAACCATATCGAGAGGAGCTTTCATAAACTCATTAGAAAAAAGGGAATTATGCATGCTGCAACCCTCGAAAATCGAGACGCCATTATCCGATATTTGACCTGGCTGGACCAATCCGCCCCTCCGGATAAACCTGCCGGGGTCATACCTCAAAACCTGGCCTACGCAAGATTACTGGATTCCTGTGGTCAAACTAAACAAATGACAGAGTTTCTTGCATCCTTATCACTACAAGCAGTTGAATGCGCAAAAGTTAGCGCTTTCCCCGAAGACTATTGTCGTGAAATTGAAGAAATCGAGTCTATGATTCGTCTTCAGCACCCCCGCTTTAAATTCAGCGAATCCTGGTTTAATCAGGATCCTGCCTATCCATGCGCGGGCCATTAATTTTACCCTCAGACGAAAACCCGGGTAATAATTCGTTTATTTTTAAAATTACAATGTTTTATCCTGGTTATTGGCACTTTCTATTTGCAATTTACCTCCTGAAAACATAAAAACCCTGAGGATATTGCTTAATTTAGCAGTCCTTTAGTCATTTAAGAAAACTTAAAATGAATTATAGTAAAATAAACACGCTCACCGGCTGGCTGGTATTTGCCATTTCTATGATTACCTATCTCGGGACGGTTTCCCCTACGGCCAGTTTTTGGGATTGTGGGGAATTCATTCTGGTAGCAAACGAACTTCAGGTAGGCCACCCGCCCGGTGCCTCTTTTTGGTTGTTATTGGGTCGGGTATTTGCCCTCTTCGCCCCGGATAGAGAAAGCATCTCTTACATGGTGAATTTAATGAGTGTGTTTTCCAGTGCCTTTACAGTTTTATTCACCTTCTGGATTATTACCCGACTCGGTCGCAAAGCGTGGATTAGCGGTAATGCACTTCCCGATACCTTTCAAACAGTTTCCCTCATGTTTGCCGGGGCAGTCGGTGCCCTTGCCCTGAACTTTAGCGACTCGTTCTGGTTTAACGGCGTGGAGGCAGAGGTATATGCCATGAGTTCCTTCTTTACTGCACTTGTGGTGTGGCTTATACTCAAATGGGAAGCCAGGGCCGAAGAACCCGATCATCTGAAATGGATTCTCCTAATTGCCTATGTCATGGGGCTTTCTATTGGTGTTCACCTTCTGAACCTGCTTTGTATCCCGGCACTTGCCTTTGTTTACTATTTCCGTAAATACAATTTCTCCTGGATGGGATTCCTCTCTACCTTCGGGGTTTCTGTTTTTATCCTGGCTTTTTTACAGTATGGTGTCATTCAGGTTACCGTAGATCTCGCCTGGTGGTTTGAAAGATTATTTGTTGGTACGACCAATGCGGCGGGTAAAAATGTCTCCGGATTTGGACTTCCCTACAATACAGGAGGATTCGTCTTCAGTCTTTTGATTCTTGGCCTTATCATTGGTCTCGTCTGGTACAGCCACAAGAAAAAGAATGTCCTGCTCAATACTGCCGTGCTTGGAACGCTTATGGTTTACCTGGGATTTTCCTCCTATTTTGTCATTCTTATTCGTTCGAATGTAAACCCACCCATTGACCAAAACAATCCTGAATTTCTTGGAAATTTTGCCGGCTATGTAAAACGGGAACAATATGGAGATCGCCCGCTCTTCAGAGGCCCAATGTACAATGCAAGCCCGATCGCTTACGAATCTACAGGGTCAAAAGATATCCTTAAAAAGAAAGGGCTAGATCGCTATGTAGATGAAGGCGAAAAATCAAGACCAAAATATTCTGACAAGGATAAAGTTTTATTTCCCAGAATGCACAGCCATGAGCACTATAACAACCCTGTGTTTGGCTATAAAAACTATGTTGAAAACAAAGGTGCTGATGCCGAAAATCCGGATGACGACAAACCTAAGGTCTCTGAAAACCTTAAGTTTATGTTCGATTATCAGTTTAATCACATGTACTGGCGGTATTTCTTCTGGAACTTTGGCGGTAGAGAAAATGACCAACAAGAAGCTCAGGTTATGGCCTTTCCGCCCTCCGACATACCTGAGTCCATTCAAAATGACCCCACGGCCAATCATTACTTTTATCTCCCCTTTCTTCTGGGCGTATTGGGTTTCATCTGGCAATACAACCGAAACAGAAATGATGCCCTGATTGTTGGATTGCTTTTCCTGTTCACCGGCTTAGCCATTATCGTTTATCTGAACCAAACGCCCTCTCAACCCAGAGAAAGGGATTACTCCTATGTGGGTTCTTTCCAGACCTTTTGTATCTGGATTGGATTAGGCGTTCTTTTCCTGATTGAAACCCTGCAAAAATTCCTGAAGAATAGTACCCCCTACATTTCCGGGGGACTTGCCATGATTCTGGTACCCTTTAATCTCGGCATTCAAAATTGGAAAGACCATTCTCGCAAAGGAAATTATATTGCCCCGGATACAGCCTATAACTTTTTAAATTCTTGTGAAAAGAATGCCATTCTGTTTACCTATGGTGATAATGACACTTTCCCATTATGGTATCTACAGGAGGTAGAAGGGGTTCGCACCGATGTGCGTGTGGTAAATCTATCTTATCTGAATACCGACTGGTATGTGTATCAAATGAAAAATGAGCACTTCAATGATTCACCTCCATTGCCCATTTCTCTGGAGGAGTCTTTATATGAAGGAGAAAAAAACCAGATTATGTCTTTCCGCTCTACAACCATTAACCTGCCCATAGATAAGACAGCTGTGGTTAAAAATGGCATTTGTAGTGCTGAAGAGGCTGCACTTTTGCCTGCTACCTTGCCATGGAAGATTAATGCAAAAGGGAATAATTCTTATTTAGAGCGTAAAGATGTTGTGATTGTTAATCTCATCAATAACATTGCTCGTAACGGGTGGGATCGCCCCATCTATTTTGCAACCACTGTAGCCCCCTCTCAGTTCCTCGGGCTTCAGGAATATTTCCGTCAGGAAGGTCTTGTGTATCGTTTAGTCCCTATGAACCCTACTCCTGAAAGTCAAAAACAAGGTCAGGGTGTCCTTAACAAAGAAATCATGCACGACTGCCTGATTAATCGCTTTCATTACAGAGGCCTGGATGACACCACTACTTTCTTTGATTATGAGAGCCGCAGAATGGTGAATAACCTTCGTACAAATTTCTTCCGCCTTGCGAATGACTATGCAGAAGGCGCAGAAAATCTGGAATACAGAAATAAAATGTATGAAGCCATGTTGGCGAAAATGAGTGCATCCTCGGATTCCGCTCAAAAAATCCGGACCACGATGAAAGCCAATGAAGGACTCAAAGCAGAATACAAACAAAAAGCCGTTGAAGTGCTACAATTCTGTGAAGAAAAAACCAAAGCCGTTCCTTATGAACCCTATAATCTTGCCCTTCTGGGTAAAACCTGGCAAATTGCAGGGGAAAAAGAAAAGGGCACAGAATACCTGGCGCGTTGTATGAATCAATCTATTGATGAATTGGCGTATGAACAAAAGATTCAAAAAGAATACTCCACCAATCGGGAAATGAATCTGTACACACTTCAAATATGCTTCAGTGCATTTATGGAAGCCAAAGACAATGCAAATGCTCAAAAAGTAGCAGAAGCTTTCCGGGATTACAATCAGGATACTAAATATATTGACTATCTGAACCAATCCCGCAATACTCCGGCTGCTCCGGGTGCCGGAGGGGCTCAATAAAAAGAACCACAAGGAAGGCCCCGGTTTGCAATGAAAAGCCGGGGCTTTTTTATTTAATCAATAATCATGGCAAAAGAAGAAATATTCTATGGCATGCATCCAGTACTGGAAGCTATAGAAGCAGGAAAACCCATAGACCGTGTCTATATGCAAGATGGTCTGAAAACAGACCTGGCAATGAAAGTTAGAGCGGCTTGCAGAGTGGCGAATATTTATATCCATTTTGTTCCTCAAGCCAGAATTGAAGGCTTGGCAAGAGAAAAAATTCATCAGGGGGTGGTTGCGATTTCTACTGAACTTGAATTTCCCCCTTTGGAAGAAACCGTTCATCAAATTGTAGAGACAGGACAAGTTCCTTTACTGGTGCTACTGGACAGAGTAACAGATGTACGAAACCTGGGAGCAATTGTCAGAACGATGGATGCTATGGGCGCTCAGGCATTAATTGTTCCCCTGCAAGGTTCTGCCCGTATTAATGCTGAAGCCATCAAAGCATCCGCAGGCGCGTTATATCACCTGCCCGTCTGCCGGGAAAAAAATCTCAGAGATGCTATCTTCTTTATGAAAGAAGCGGGAATTCGAATCATTGCCTGTCATGAAAAAGCCGGTGCCAACCTTGCACAGGAAGATTTATCCGGCCCTACCTGCCTGATATTCGGATCTGAATCGGAAGGAATTCATCCGGCTTTATTAAAAATGTGTGATCAGGAAGTCTTTATTCCAATGCAGGGAAAAATAGGATCCCTGAATGTCTCCGTTGCCGCAGGAATGTGCTTATATGAAGCATCCAGCCAACGCAAACAAACCGGATTCTAATCCTAATATGCAGCCCATTTTCTTTGATCTGGACCATACTTTATGGGATTTTGAAACCAACTCTCAAAATACTATTTCAGATTTATTAGAGGGTTTTAAAGACAAGATTCCGATTCCATTGAGCAGGCAGGATTTTTTTTCTGTATATACCCGCATGAATGAAGCCTGTTGGGATTTGTACCGAAAAAAGCAAATAACTCAAGAGGAATTGCGTATCAAAAGATTTAAAGAAACCTTTGAGGTATTCGGTATTTCTTATTCTCCCTGGCAACAAGATTTTGCAAAAGAATATCTTGCCGAATGCCCCCGAAAAGGGACCTTGATGCCGGGTGCCCTGGAAACCCTGGAGGTACTGTCCCAATATTATCGCATCTTCCTCATCACCAATGGATTTGAATCGGTACAAAAAACCAAACTCTTTCATGCCGATATTGAACAATATATTTCGGGGATGATTACCTCCGAAACAGCCGGATGTACCAAACCGGACAAGAAAATTTTTGATTGTGCAATCCAAAAATCCGGAACTCAAAGTCCAATCAATTGGTATATCGGAGATGATTATGATACCGATGTGAGAGGGGGAACGGCTGCCGGGATGAAAGCTGTGTTTTATAATCCAGCACGAAAAGCCAATCCGGATGGATATACAGAGATTCAATCCTTAATGGAGCTTATCCCCTTGTTGGAAGTATCCGAAGCATTAAATCTTTAATAATTGTAAGGACAATGTATATAATTGCTTCGGTGGTTTGTTTCAGAAGCAATTCCATATGATTCAATAGTCCGGATGAATGGGGGGTGACAAAAATTTTATCTTGTCCGGTTGGGATGCAACTCGTAATTTTAAGCCTAATGGTGGCAAAACTATTTTCACGCCTTAAAGTTGTTATAATCGGACTTGTGTCGTTCATTGGGATATTACCTGAAGTCTGCGATGCACAGATTTTTGCCCCCAAGTATAGCAATGAGTTTTTACAAATAGGCGTAGGCGCCCGGGCCGCTGCAATGGGAGGGGCACAATCCTCCGTGGTTTCGGATGTTACTGCCGGGTATTGGAATCCCGCCGGATTGTTGCAAGGCCCCGAATTACCCGAGTTTGCCTTAATGCATTCCGAATATTTTGCAGGCATTGCTAAATATGACTATGCGGGGCTTGCCCTACCGGTCAAAGCCGGCGGTCGCTTTGCTGCCTCCTTTATTCGCCTGGGGATTGACAATATTCCCAACACCCTGAATTTAATCGATGCCAGTGGCAACATCAATTACAATAATATTGAAGAATTCTCAGATGCTTCATCCGCCCTCATTCTTTCCTATGCCAGAGAAGCTTGGTTTTTAAAGGGCCTTAGCCTTGGTGGAAGTACTAAAATTATTAACCGAAGAATTGGAAATTTTGCGAATGCCTGGGGATTTGGTTTTGATTTGGGCGCACAATATACCCACAAAAGAATTCGACTGGGATTAACCGCCAGCGATATTACCTCCACCTTTAATGCCTGGTCATTTAATACCTCTGCGTTTGGCTCCGCTTTTACCCAAACCGGAAATACGATTCCAACCAATTCCATTGAGCTCACACTCCCCTCGTTTCGAGCCGGATTTGGCTATCAATTCTTCCCACAAAATAAGTTTGGTATTTTACTATGTCTGGACAATGGTATTTACACCGATAAACAGCGTAATGTGTTAGTCAACATCGGTCGTCTGTCCATTGATCCCTATGCCGGCGCAGAGTTTAATTATAGAAAGAAGATTTTTTTCAGAGGGGGCTACAAAAACCTACAAAGAACCATTAATCCGGATAACAAAAGAGTCTTTACCGTATTTCCTACTGCCGGTTTAGGGTTGTCTCTTAAAAACCTGCAAATAGATTATGCTTTAACCAATATCGGGAATTTCTCTCGCGTCCTATATTCCCATGTGTTTTCCTTAAGGTTCGTATTTGACCCCTCCGGCTTCAAAAAAGCGCTACAAAGAAGTGGGAAATAAATCCATGCGAATGAAAACAAAAGGATGAGGTTAATGACTTTCCTATCACCTTTTAAATTCAACCTAACGATTCTTAACCTCTGCGCAAGGTAACATTCCCCCAATACAACTATTAACCTTGCAAAAGAAGAATTACCCACCCCACTAAGAAAAAGATAGGATTATGGAAATCCTATCTAAAAACCCCTGCTTTAAAAAACTGAGGTTTAATGACCCATTTACCCTGAGTATCAAGGTAACCCCATTTACCATTCTCCTTGGCAGGAATAAGTCCATAAGTAAATGGAAAAATAAGCTCCTGAAAATAGGCTTCATGAATCACTTCACCCTTAGTGTTTATTAGTCCCCATTTCCCGCGTTCTCTGAACGCAGCAACGCCTTCACAGAAGCCCTTAATTTCATTAAACTTCGGCTGAATTACCCAATTACCATTCACATCGATGAAGCCCCATAAGGCCATAATATTTTCCCCGGGCTTTGCTGCAGCCAATCCATTTGAAAATCCTCTGGCGCCGGAAAATTTGGGCTCAATCACCATTTTACCATCTTTATCCAGATAGCCCCATTTTGCCCCGGTTGTAGCCCCTTTGATTCCTTTGCCGGTATTAACAGCTGCAAGGCCTTCATGGAAATGATCTAATTGAATATAAATTATTGGAATGGCTACTTCCCCTGTTTTACGGATATACCCCCACAGACCTGTCATACCACCGCCTTGATTCACTAAGGCAAGTCCATCTTGAAACGGGTATGCTTTTTCATACTGAGGCTCTAATACATAATTAGCATATCTGTCAATGAAGCCCCATTTGCCGTTAACTGTATGAGCTGGCACACAAATATTCGCAAGGCCTTCTGAAAATTCTCCAACATCCTTGTAACGAGGCGGAATTTTATAAATACCGGATGTGTCAATAAAACCCCATCCATCTTCTAACGCTATTCCGGTGCGGGCAGGAGCCAGGCCTTCTGTAAAAGAACGAATCATACCATACTGGGGTGGAATGGCTTTGGTACTTCCCCGACGAACAAAACCCCATTTATCTGACTTCCGAAATCCACCAAAATCCTCACTAAACTCCATCGTCTCATTATACTCCGCCTTCACAACCATTTCCCCTTTTTCATCTATGTATCCGGCACCTGCAGAAACACCAACCCCAGCTTGAACCGGTGCTAATCTCAATTTTTCCTGGCCCATTAGATGGATGCTTTTATTCAAAAATAAAAAGCAAAAAAGGCTGAAAAATAGGGTACGCTTTAAATTGTTCATTTGATTTGACTTAATTTGAAAACGAAATTACAAGATATAAAAATACAAAATGAAATTAATCATCCTAAGCGGTGCGGGAATGAGTGCGGAGAGCGGAATTCCTACCTTCAGGGGAGATGGCGGGTTATGGGAAGGCCTTTCAGTAACGGAGGTGGCAACCCCTGAGGCATTCAAGAAAAATCCCGAACGCGTGATACGATTTTATAATGAAAGACATACAAGCATTCTTGCAGCCCAACCCAATCCCGGGCATTTAATACTGGCGGAACTTGAACAATACTTTGATGTACAGATTATCACCCAAAACATAGATGATTTGCACGAAAGAGCCGGCTCTACAAAAATCCTCCATTTGCATGGAGAAATAACCAAAGCCCGAAGTTCCTTGTATCCGGAACTCCTCTACCCTTATCCCGCATCAGGAATTAAATTGGGAGATGTTTGTGAAAAAGGGGCTCAACTCCGTCCTCATATTGTCTGGTTTGGAGAAAATGTTTCTTTGATGCCTGAAGCAACAGCGTTATGCGAAGGGGCGGATGCCCTCCTGGTGATTGGTACTTCCCTTCAGGTTTATCCGGCCAATCTCCTCGTGTATGAAGTCCCATACGCCTGTCCTATATTGGTCATTGACCCTGAGGCGCCACCGATAGAATCCTCCAAACATCAAATTCAATATTTCCGAACCACCGCCAGCGAAGGCATGAAACAGGTAAAGGAACATCTCCTGAAAATGCATTCTGGAGGGCAGAGCCATGACCAAGGTTTGTAAAGCGGACCAGTTCAGGGGCAGAAGATAAACCGAGGCTATAACCATCGACCTGAGGTTTATTGGATTTGGTTATCGTTTAATTCAGTTTGTGTCCGAGAATCCTGAGCCACTCACGGGACTCGAACCCGCGACCTGCTGATTACGAATCAGCTGCTCTACCAACTGAGCTAAAGTGGCTTGATTGCTCAAAATTAAGCAGGATTGGCAATTCGACCTGAGGTTTTGCGTACTTTTACACTTTATTTTAGAGAGAAACTTTTTTCTCCCCTTGCATTATCCCTAAAACATGAGCGGAATTGTTGCCATCGTTGGAAGACCGAATGTCGGAAAATCCACCCTGTTTAATCGCCTGATTGAAGAAAAGAAAGCTATTGTAGATGACCAGAGTGGGGTCACGCGTGACCGACACTACGGCACAGCAGAATGGAATGGCCGTCGCTTCTCAGTGATTGATACAGGTGGCTATGTTCCAGACTCCTCTGATTTATTTGAAAAGGCTATTCGGGAACAAGTAGAAATCGCTGTTCAGGAAGCGGATGTCCTGATTTTTATGGTAGATGTGATGGCCGGGATTCTGCCCCTCGATGAGCAGGTTGCCGCATTTTTGCGTCGTTCCAGACGCAAAATATTCCTGGTCGCCAATAAGGTAGATAACTTCGACCGGGAATACTTAGCCTCTGAATTTTATGCCCTGGGCTTGGGGGAGGTGCATTCTGTATCCGCTGTTACAGGTGCCGGAACCGGAGATCTTCTAGATGCGATTGTGTCCGGACTCCCTCCTGAAACCGGGCAGGATGAAAATGAATCTGAAATCCCCAAATTTGCCTTCATCGGAAAACCCAATGTTGGGAAATCCAGTTTTGTAAATGCCCTATTAGGCAAAACCCAAAACATTGTTACCCCC
>CANHCC010000033.1 GCA_947459115.1 Bacteroidota bacterium
ATGGCCATGAACCAGGCAGGAGCCTCGATTCTTTATTATTCAGATAAACAGGTCTTTCCTATTAACGTAACCGGGAATCCGGACTGGCAGCCCGGAAATATTACTTTGAGCCAGATTCGAAGCTCACAAATGGTAAGTGCATTACTCCTGCTGGGGCCTCACTTCAACCTTGGAACCAGCCTCTTCGTATCGAAAGATTTTCCCCTCTCAGAGCCTTACATCAAAATGACTCTGGACATGCTCGAACATCAAGGTATCTATTGGGCGAGAATCCCAAAAGGTTACCAGCTCCATTCCAAGAACCCAGGAAATTCTGATATCGTAGTTGAACCCGATTGGAGTGCGGTTTCTTATTTATTGGCTATCCTTTTACTCAAAGGGGGAGAGGTGAGCATTCAAGGGCTGAAACCGGATTCCTGCCAGGGTGATGCCGCTCAGCTCAGTTATTTCCGCCAACTCGGCTTGCACTTCGAATTTTATTCCGATGGACTAAAAGCCAGTAGCTCAGGTCGGACTTTCTCAGGCTTTCAATTCGATTTTTCGGATATGCCGGATCAAGCTCAGACTTTTGCGGTCCTTGCAGCGTTGGCCCATTCCCCGTCTCGCCTCACCGGACTCGAAAGTTTGACGCTAAAGGAAACAGACCGTATTACAGCGCTGGAATTTGAACTCCGTAAGTTAAATGCACAGGTAACCCGAATTCCCGGCGGTTTAGAAATCGTTCCGGGAATTTTGCCGGAACATGCCGAAATAAAAACATATCAGGATCATCGAATGGCTATGGCCTTTAGCATGGCTGCTACACAAATTCCAGGAATCCGTATTCAGGCCCCGGAAGTCGTGGATAAATCCTTTCCCCATTTCTGGCAGGAATTATCCCAAGCAGGATTCAGATTTGAATAACCTATGGATACATACTCCTCCAATCTTTTGTGAGATGCGAAAAAAAAACTTAATTTTGCTCTCCCGAATGCCGAAGTGGTGGAATTGGTAGACACACTGTGTTCAGGGCGCAGCGCTCGCAAGGGTGTGCGAGTTCGAATCTCGCCTTCGGTACTATAATCTTACAATGACTTCCTCGGAAGTCATTTTTTTTGCCCATCCCCAAGTTGACAAAAATTTATAATTCCCCCCGATGATATGAGTTCAAGTTATTATGGTCGCCATACATATAAGCCTGAATCCCCTTCCATTTGAATTCCGACGATATAAAGATTTTTTACAAAATAAATTCTGGGAAGGGAGGAAGGAATGAGAGAACCATATCCATCATAAGTCTTTGCGATTGGTCTGTAAAATGCTTCCTTCCACTCCTCATATTCAAGTGGAATGGAAAAAGGTATATTCCCTTTTATGGAATCAATCGATCTCCGTGACTCTGTACCATATCGGATTCTAAAATAGTCCTGAATATATAAGTCATTCTGATGCTCTCCTAATGCCCGAAAATCAAAAGTCGAAATTGTATGTCCGGAAGAATTCACTCCCTCCCATTTTAACTTCATTAATTCTCTTGGTTTAAGATCCGGACCCTCGGTTATATAGGTAAATGGATCTAACACCTGTTCAGCCCGGCTTTCATAATCTGAGTAGTCTTTTGTGTATTCAATGCTGGAAATATAAAGAGAATCAACCCATCCTGTGCAGGAAAAGATAAGGGTGTCTTTGCGAAGAGTATGGACAAATTTCTGTGGCGTGTTTTTTAGATAGGTTAAATGCAATCGAATGTCATTTGGAATTCGATCTGTATCCTTCTGATAACTCGGAATGTCAATGTGGGAACAAGACATAATCAACAGGATAACCCCGGTAATCCAAAGGACTCTGCTACTTTTTTTTGGAAACATGATTCATTAAATAAGTTAATCCCAGACTCGCCTGCTTGGATTCCAAATAAGTGGTATAGGCAAATCCGTATTCTAAAGAAAACCGAATATTGTCATCTACCTTAATTTGTAAGCCTAAATGATTTAAAGGAATAAATCCTCCACTCGTGAAAGATTGAAAATAGGAATACCGGTAATCCCCCACAATTTCTTCTCCAATTTTATGCATATTTCGATATTTTCTATCAATCAAGATTAAAGAATAATACAAGTCTATTTTCGATACAGGATGAAACGAAACCGTAATAGGACAATAAATATCCCGGATCCGCATCGTCCCCCCATTGATTCGGTTGTATAAATACCCAACGCCTATGGAGCCTGCAAATTTATCGTTAGGTCCACCTAAAAATTGATAACGAATGGAATTTCGTAGGGTTGACATTAAACTGCCATGAAATTGATATTCTAATCGGTTGATAATCCCAACTCTGATGCCGCCTTCTGCACCAATCATTTCTTTGGGTAATTTGTATTTGTATTGCCACAAGCGATTTGAAAATTGCGCTATGTCCGGATATTTGTCCGGATTTGCTTCACTTGGTGCCACCCACCCATTGGTCAAAGCATTGTACCCGAAATTAATGCCCACCTGTCCCGCAGGCAAGGTCCTGCCACTATGGAAGGTAGAATGGGTAGGGAAGGCACAGCTCTGCCACAAAATCAACACACAACTGATTAATCCAAGTATTTTCATGAATGGCGCTTGAGAATCAATGTATAAAAATAGGCAGAATTTACAATTGACAACAATTTTTAATTTGAAATATGTGATTGGGTTTGAGGCGTCAAGAGTAGTTCTATACACCTTAGTCCTATGATTCCTGATTTGCGTTCAATCTCTCAATTCCGCACCTGAAGGTTGGAGACTACATCAGAATTTTAAGGTCACCTAAAATCCAATCATTAGGGCTTCAAATAGGTGTGAGATGTTTTCTCTTATCGCTTGCCTTCAGCATATCCTCCTAATCTCCCGAATTACTGGAGTTCTATTCTAATTCAAGAAGGGAATGGATCGCACGCCCTTTACAACCGGATAATATCAAGGTTGTTTACTTCCCGAAGGTGGCAATTCCAAGGTACTTCGATGTCAATTTCGCAAACACATTTCTAAAAGTGCAAAGCTTGATTTAAGCAATGAACCGCCATTTTGGGGTAGGGCTTTTGATAGGAGGACCTACTATCTTCTGTAAATGCATCCGGAATAATTTTATGTCCAGTTTAAGTCGTCTGCCGGACCCAGGTTTAATGATCTTTATGGTGTTAAGGGCGAGTATGTATTGGGTAAATCTCAATGTTTGAATTGTAGGATTTAGTTATCCCAACTTTTTCTTTAAAACAGGCTGTATTTCATATTGACAAACGCCCAACCTAAGTGTGATAAGCTTAGAGTAAGGTCCTATCATTACGAGATTAATTCAACTGGAATTGTGCGCTTCAAAGATTTGGAGAATGGTTTGCACTACCTGAAAAATCTACATGCGAATTTGGAGCATGGATTAAGTCATATTTTTACAGAACCCTTAATTTTAAGGGATTTTTTTGTGAGCTTTAAGGTTTAGGAACTATGAGATCTGCCATTTTATTTTTTGTTTTTCTGATTCTAAATTTCGCCGCTTTGTGGGTAGGACAAATTTTTACCGGAGGGGGTGTCGTTTCGGATTGGTATGATAAGATGAATATCGCCCCTTGGACACCCCCAGGATGGGTGTTCGGTGTTGCCTGGACTAGTATTATGGTCACCTACGCTGCATGGCTTATGGCTGTATGGAAGAAACTAGATAATCCTTTACTTTTTATAAGCATCTACACGCTGCAATGGGTGTTGAATGTCTCTTGGAATCCCTTCTTCTTCTATTGGCATGAAACAGCATGGGCCCTGCTTATCTTAACCTTATTACTCCTTGTGGTTTGGTTTTCCCTAATTCGGTTTCGGAAAGAGATAGGGCTCCAAACAATTTGGATTTTACCCTATGCAATATGGCTTATCATTGCTTTCTCTTTGAACGCCTATATTGTTCTGTATAATTAAAATAATAAGCCCGGCATAAGTTCCCCTTACGCCAGGCTTAACTATTTAAATGGTTTAAGATTTCCGATCGAAATCCCCTTTGTCCCGCTTTTTTAATTCAGGCAATTTAGCTTTATTCCACTGATTCGAGAAGGTCTTCAGTTCTTTCTCCCATAAGGTTTCAAACTTCGCCTGAGCCTCAGCTTTCTCCTTATCCAACGCTTCCATTTTGCTGCACTGGCTTTGAGTCGGACGGCCGGCATAACCGGTAATGCCTAAATACAAGGCAGAAGCTTTCTCCCGAATTTTTTCCTCCCCGGTAATTGCAGTGGTTTCTTTTCCGGCTGAAAGCAGATTGTGCAACTCCTGAAGTTTGGACTGATAGGCCAGGCCTTTGGTATGCAGACCTGACCCCGCCTTCATCGTACTAAGACCCCGCTTTAAACTGTCTTGTAAACCTTTGATTTGAAAACTCAGGAATGCCAGAGATTCCTGAAAGTCATATATCCTTTGAACCATATCCTGCTGGGCTTTCAGATCTTCAGCGCTATGACCTTTGCCTTCGGGTGCTTTTAACACCAGGTCTTTTTCCAAAACACTTGTAGGGGTGATCAGTTTCACTTTATAAGTTCCGGGCGCAACAAGAGGTCCAAAAATCCCGCTCACATCTGCCTTCGCCCCATAGGCCACTCTCGGAGCTTTACGACGCATGTTCCAGGAGATCATGTTGATCCCTTTTCGCTTTGTGCCGGGAATACTTTGTATAAAATTCCCGTTAAGGTCTGATATTTCAATGATAACAACTCCTGTTTGAATCCGGTCTTTTAAGACATACCAGATTTGAGCAGAGTTATCCGGATTCGCCCCGACAAATCCACCGGCAGCAGGAAATCCCCCACCCAGAGGACTAGGATCTACAACTGCCTCTCTGGAAGGTAAGAAAGCGACTGGTGCTTGAAATACGGTCTCATTCAATGCCCGGAAAGGTGTAAGGTCATCGTGTATAATAATGCCCCTGCCATGGGTGGCAAGAATTAAATCATGGGTCACCGGATGGATGGCAATATCCCGAACCGGAACAGGCGGAACATTCGCTTTATGCATCGCCCAGTTCTTCCCGCCATCAATGCTCATGTATAAGCCAAATTCTGTGCCGACAAATAGCAATTTCGCATTGATCGGATCTTCTTTGACTTTATGGGCAAATCCTTTTAAGTCTCCACCAGACAGGCGTGTCCAGGTATTTCCCAAATCTTCGGACTGGAATACCCATGCTTGAATATCTCCCAATCCATGTCCGTCAAAGGTGACATAGATTCTTTCTCTTTTGTGAGGCGAAGGCTCTACACTGCTGACACAATACGCTGGAGGTAAGCCAGGGATTTTGGGGCTCACATTCGTCCAGGATTTTCCTCCATTTGTGGTAATCTGTAAGTTTCCATCGTCCGTCCCCGCCCAGATGAGATCTTTATCCAGGGGAGATTCCGCAATCGTAAATACGGTGCAATGGTTTTCCGCAGAGGAGTTATCTACCGATAACCCACCGGATTCCTCCTGCTTTTGTTTTTCAGGATCATTCGTCGTCAGATCTGGGGAGATTTTCTCCCAGACACTGCCCTGATTGGTACTGCGATACACATATTGAGCCCCGCAATACAACACCTCCGGACGGGTAGGGGAGGTCAGCAAAGGGGTGTTCCAGTTAAAGCGGAGCTTGGGCTCTCCCGGACCGGCCTGAGGCTGTAGGTCCTGGACCTCTTTGGTGCGGGTATTGACTTTCACCATATGCCCCCCCTGGTATTCACAATAGACGATTTCAGGATTCTTTAAATCCGGTTGTACCCAGAAACCATCCCCTCCATATAGATTCGCCCAGTCTTTGTTTTCTATGCCTCCGTCACTTTCAGAAGGTCCGCTCCAACTTCCATTGTCTTGTAAGCCTCCATAAATATGATAGGGCTTCTGTAAATCATAGGTCGCATGGTAAAATTGAGACAAAGGCAGATTGTTAAGAAACAACCAGTTGATGCCACGATCAAAGGAAACATAAGCCCCGCCGTCTGTCCCTAAGTACATGTGTTGATTGTTTTTGGGATTAATCCAAAGGGCATGGTGATCGGGATGAACCCAGCCCCCCTGCATGGATGCATCATAAAAGGACTTGCCCCCATCATCCGAAATGGACAGAGAAAAAGCCGGACGATAAATTCGTTTAGCATCTGTAGGGTCCACCACCAAAAGGGAAAAATAAAAAGGCCGGGCTGTGACATTGGGGCTTGCAGATTCTTTAACCCATTCTGCTCCACCATTGGTGGAACTGTATAAATAAGTTTCTTTTCCCTCTGCAATGGCATAAATATGATCCGGCTCGGTGGGCGCTAAAGCCAGACATATTCGACCTAAGGTTCCGGGCAAAAAACCTTTCTGAATTTTCTGCCAGTTCTTCCCCCCATCTGTACTCTTAAATAACCCACTGCCCTCTCCCCCTGAGCTAAAAGACCAGGGCGTTCTCCTGAATTCCCACAAAGATGCATATAACACATCCGGATTTCTTGGATCCATGAGGACATCCGCACAGCCTGTGCGAGGGTTACCATACAAGATCTTATTCCAGCTTTTCCCGAAATCGGTGGATTGATATAAGCCCCGATCTTCACTGTCTGACCATAATGCCCCGGGAACCGCCACATACAATATAGAAGGGTCATTCGGATGGATTAGGATTTTACTGATGTGTTCAGATTTTTCCAGGCCACATTTGACCCAATTCTCTCCCGCATCCGTCGAACGGTAAATACCATCACCCACAGATACAGAATTGCGCATGTTTGATTCCCCGGTGCCCGCCCAGATAGTATCCGGTCTTTTTTGATCTATGGCCAGGGCGCCAATAGACTGATTGTGTTTGTCAAAGACAGGTTTAAACAGGGTTCCCCCGGTAATGGATTTCCATATACCGCCGGCTGCGGCCCCCACATAAAGTACATTCGGATCTTCTTCTGTGCCTTCAATGGCGGTAATCCGCCCACTCATGACAGCCGGGCCAATTTGCCTCGCATTGATGGAAGAAAAGGAAGAGGATTTGAAGGACTGGGCATTCAGGGATAGAATACATCCCATCCCGGCAATACCTAATATGGAAAGCAATTTTACATTCATAAAAGCTAGGGTATTTTACGACAAGGTTTTTCCTTTAGCCCAATAACTGGAATGTTCTCATCGTTATCCGGACTTTGGGAGAATGAAAGGAAACAGGCAGCCTGTACTTATTCCGGTTTTGAAAACAACTTCGAATCAATAGAAGGATTCACCTTCAATTCGGTAATTTTACTTTCGAAATTCTGCCCGGCCATACCACTGGTGGTTGAAAAGGCAAAAGACAGCCCATCTACCTTGCGATAATCACTGAATTCAATGCTGTTCTCGGTTTCCTGACCATTGACCATCTTTTTAGAGGTCATTTTCAGAAGCATGTAAGAATCTTTGTCAATGAAGAAAGTAGTCATATCTCCTTCTTTTTCCGTCAATTTAATTTTGTAAACTTCAGTGCCATCCATATCATCTGCGCCAAGGTATTCGATGCTGTGGCCTTTGGCTTTGTAGTCCATCAGAGGACCTGCCAGGTCAGCCTGGTCTTTGATGTCCTTCAAAGCGGATTCAGGCATGGGCTCAGCCTTAGTATTGCCCATCATAGGGTTTACCATCCATCCTTCATTCCCATTCACAACGGTGATGATTTCTTTACCCTGAAAGGAGACAACATTACGCATCTTGTCCGGCGCTTCTATCCAAATAGAAATCGGAAGTTCCATGTTCATCATTGACGCAGTCATTTTCATGTGGGTGGCTTTTACTTTTTTCCAGGCCTCAGCCCCCCCTTTGGCTTCAATGTGTTTTTGAACAATTTCTTCAGCGGATTGGGCGGATAAAGTTGAAGAACATAAACCGGAAAGTAATAAGGCAAAAGTGAAGAATATTTTTTTCATGATTTTAGGATTGATAGTCAAAGTTAAGCAATCCTTGACTGAATCTAAAATGAATAAAGGATAAGTGGTAGATGTAAGGTTTAAAGTGTCTTAAAGCCGTTTAAAAGGGCTTAAGCATCTATATGTCGGCGGATTTAAGCCTAAGAAAGCCATTTCATTAACCATTCCCGATAATCAATAATATCCTCCGATTCTGAGCGGCTTTGAATCAGCGCTTTGATGCGCTTGAGCATGCTATTGTCTTTTACCGGAATATTATACCGCGTCAAGGCTTTGATTAAACGGATAAATTCCAAATCTTCTTTAGGAAGGTCTTTGGCACGGCTGTATTCTTTCAGGTAACGCTCGGCTTTTTCTTCGGCCAATACGGCATCCCCCGCTTCGAATTGCAGAATAAGATCTGCCAGGTTGAGCTTGAGTTTCAATAAATCCGATGCACTTCGGTGCGTATCGGATATGCGAATGCGTTGCAATACCCTCAGGGCTTTTCGATAATTCTGCGTCAGATAATACAGATACATCAGATTGATGGAAATCATCATCTTGTAGTGATCCGAAATTTTATGGGATTTGTCTGCCAGGAGATTTTCAATGAGTCGAATTCCTTCAGGATATTGCCGAAGCCCGACAAAATTGATGACCAGGGAATTGCAATAAAAGAGCAGGTATTTCTCATAAGCCACATGTTGGTGCTCCTGCATGGCCTGATACAGTCGGTCGGCTTCTTTCAATGCCTGCTGGTATTTTCCATTGCTGTACAAAGTATTCAAAATCCAGGTCAGCATTTCTAATTTCAAATCATGACGGGCTTTGGTGAAGAGCCCTCTTTTCTGAAAATCTGAATAGGTTCTGAATAGGTAAGATTCCAGGTCTATAAATTCTTTTCTCTGCAGCAGGAGTCGGCTCATGACCTGATAAATCTGGATTTGAAAAGTCGTACTGTTGAGCAGGGTAGGGTCTGTGCTGTGTTCTTTGAGTAAATCCTCCAACACCTTTAGACCGCTCTGGCCTTCTTTGGTAAATCTCTGATTTTTTACCAGACGATAGTTCAGGGCCGCAAGCACTTCATCCATGCGGTTTATCTGCTCAAGTCGCTTCTGGTTTTCTTTCCGCTTCCGGATGTAGGGCTCCGGGTCGGTTAATAAAGATTTTAAGGATAAGCGGATTAACTCGGTGTAGATGAGTTCCAGCAAGGGAAACTGTTCATGCTTCTCTGCCGATTTTTCGGCTTTTCGGAGTAAATTATAGGAAAGTTTAAAGGCATTGCGCTCTATCTGTATTTTAGCAACACAGAGGTATTTCAAAATCCTGGAATATTCTTCTTCATCCAGATGTTGTAAATGCAAACTGTTCATCAGGTCTTCCTGCAACCGGTTTCGAAGCCGATACCAGGCATTGCTTTTTTCCTCCGAATACCCAAGCACTTCTCTGAGTTCTGAATCATCTTTCTCCGGATGCTTCCGGATAAGTTTCAATAGCTGCAAGTCTTTCCGTACTTCCTTATAGGCCATCCGACCTGCATATAAGTCGAAAAAACGAAGTTCTTCTTTCTGAAGATTTAAAATTATTTCTTCTAAAACATCCATTTTGGGTGCGTAATATTTTTAAAATTAATATTTTTATTTCAGTGTCCTCTAAAGTAATTTCAATGTTATGAAACCGGTTAAGTCTTATTTCTTGCTTTCTCGTATGCGCCATTGGACGATAGGGAGTCTTCTATTATTGTTGTGCTTTTTTCCAGTGCTATCAGGTGCACAAATAACAGATTCCATAGGGTTTTCCAGCCCTGGTTCTGTATATCTGCAAAGCAATCAGCTTTTCTTTATGGATTCCTTGCGCCTGAATTATGGACTGAAAAATTTTGGCAACAGTACATTCACAGGATCTGTTACTTTGGAAATGATTATCCGGGACTCAACTAATGCCCAGATTTTTGCAGGACCCATTGATACGCTTACTCTGAGTATGGCGCCCGGAGATACTTCGCAAAGATTCTTGACAACAATAGAAGTAAATCCAACCCGTTTTGCAGCAGGGGGTGGGGTAGTGGTCATTTGGCCCTCTCGCCCAGGTCAGGGATTTGCGGACTCTGTTTCTCTACCGATTCAGGTATCTAACGGCCCGGTTGCTCTGAGTCCTGCTCTACCAGACGCAGTTCCTTTTAATATTTTTCCTAACCCCGGAAATGGAGAAATATTCTATCAGTTTTCTGACCCTAATTATAAGCCGGACTATGTGCTCGTCCTGGATTTGCTGGGTAAATGCTTAATTTCTGAAGCCTGCTCCGATACGCGTATTTTAAACTTATCCGATCGTTTGTCGAGGGGGACTTATCTCTTAGTCTTTTTTCAAGGCGAAATAGCAGTATCTCAGCATTGTTATCTAAGGGAATAGTTCAGGTACTAGCCTATATAAATACGACATAGGATTTTTAAACGATGCGCCATCGTTGAAATTCCTGATATATATCAGTTTTCTTGTCTGCCATTTTAGGTTTCTTTAACTTTGAGCAATTAGTTTAGAGTTATGGATCATAAAAGATTTTATAAAGAATTGGGCAAGTTGTTATATGCTGTTGCCGCAGCAGATGGTAAAGTTCATCCAAATGAAGTAGCCAAATTTCGTCAGTTGATTCGGGATGAAGTGGTGCCGGTCGAATCAAGTCGTGACCAGTTTGGTACAGACAATGCTTACTATGCTGAATTTGAATTTGAGATGTTATCAGATCGGGATTTTCCTGCAGCAGATGCTTATCACTCCTTTACGCAATATCTTCAGGAATATAACGGAAAGATTGATGCAGAAATGAAGAAGTTGTGTTTGCATGCTGCGGTAAAAGTCGCTGAAGCCACTCACGGAATCAATAAAAAAGAATCCACTTATTTGACAGATTTAAAACTACAATTAGCTTGACGATGGAATTTAGTGGAAAAACAGAACGCGTATTGGCTGGGGTAAAATACACCAGCAGTCATCCCGAATACATTCAATTTGTTTTGGCTACCGCTCAATTGACCGGAGCAAGCGCAGTCTATCTATTGCATGTTGTACCGGATTTATCTTCCCTTCCTGAGATAGAGGGAAGTAGTGGTTCGGCATATGAGGCTCATCTGAATGCCTTCGAAAAAATGGTTGCTACGGTGTCTGCCCATTTTCCGGGTATTCAGGTACACTGTGAAATTCGGGAAGGGGAGAAAGATGATCTGATTCTGCATTGGGTGCAGGTTCAAAAATCGGATTTGCTCATCCTTGGGCGTAGGCATGGGAAACTCGACTCCGGTGCGCGCTGCATTCGTACCGCAAGACTCGCACCCTGCCATGTTCTCCTGGTACCGGTAAACAGAGACTGGAAACCCGTGAAAGAGGTTTTGCTCCCCGTAGATTTTTCAAGCTATTCAGAATTAGGCATTCAAACAGCTTCAAGAATTCCTGGCCTGGAAGAATTAACTTGTTTGAATATTTATGAAGTGCCTTCAGGGTATTATTATTCGGGCGCGACTGAAGAAGAAGCGGAAGCCAGAATGTTGAAGAATGCGCGGGAGGCCTGGATGCGTTTTATCAAAACGGTTCCCCCTCAGACTTGTCAGATTGTACCTGCTTTCCAGCAGAGGAAAGGGTCTCTGGCGGATGACATACAGAATTTTGCCAAGACCAAAGATTATGATTTGGTTGTGATAGGCTCGAAAGGACTGACCGGCGCAGTCGGCTTTATGATGGGAAGTGTAACCCAGGAGTTCATCCGGGAGTTTGATGCGCTTCCTGTCCTCATTCTTAAAAAAAGGAATGAACGCATGAGCCTGATTGATGCCTTGATTGGATAAAGATTTGGGTAAGTTACTTACCCGGTCGGGTAAGTAACTTACCCCCGGGTTGGATACCAACCTTAAACCCCGGCTTTTAATTTCTCCGCATTCTCTGCAATTCTCAGAGATTCGATAATTTCATCTAAATCTCCGTCCATCACAACATTTAGATTGTAAAGGGTCAGGCCAATCCTGTGTTCGGTTATGCGACTTTGAGGAAAGTTATAGGTGCGAATCTTGGCCGACCGGTCTCCTGAGGATACCAAAGACTTGCGCTTAGCCGATTGCTCTCCCAAACGCCGGGTCATTTCTAAATCATAAATCTTTGCACGAAGATTTCTCATCGCTTTTTCCAGATTTTTAATCTGGGATTTTTCATCCTGCATGGACACCACAATACCTGTCGGAATGTGGGTGAGGCGCACGGCAGAATAAGTGGTATTCACCGACTGTCCGCCCGGCCCGGAGGAACAAAAGGTCTCTTTCCTAATGTCAGATTCTTTTAAGTCTACCTCGAAGTCTTCCATTTCAGGAAGGGCAATAACCGTAGCCGCAGAGGTATGAATTCTTCCCTGGGTTTCAGTGGAGGGGACCCTTTGTACCCGATGAACGCCGGACTCAAACTTCAGATACCCATAAGCATCTTCTCCAATTACCGTTGCAATAATCTCTTTATATCCTCCGGCTGTGCCTGGTTGAAAATCGTTTACTTCAAACTTCCATCCCTTCTTTTCACAGTATTTCTGATACATCCGAAACAAATCACCGGCAAACAAAGAAGCTTCATCGCCTCCGGTACCCGCCCGAATCTCAAGAATCACATTCTTTCCATCCTCAGGATCTTTCGGAATGAGCAGCTGTTTGAGTTCTTCTTGTAGGGCATTCACCTCTGGTTCTAAAGCCAGAATTTCTTCTTTTGCCATATCCCGAAGTTCTTCATCAGATTCTTTGGCGACCAGTTCCCGACACTGCTCGAGTTGCTCCTGTTTAATCTGGAATTTCCTGTAAGCCGTATTGAGTTTTTCTAACTCCCGGTATTCTTTGTTCAGCTCCCGGAAGCGCCTATTGTCGTTAACAATAGCCGGATCGGTTAGAAGTCTTTCAACCTCTTCGAACCGTGCAACGATGTCGTCAAATTTATCTAACATAATGTAAGTGCAAAATTACGGTTCTATTTTGAGAAATGCGCAAAAGGGATTGGATTGGTACCGGGTAAGTTACTTACCCCGTGTTAGTAATCCACGCCCGGAAGGCGATATGCTAATATTTTCTCCCCGGTCAATACCACCATAAGTTTTCGATTCATGGTAATATCTTGAATCTGCTTCCCTTTTAAATCCGGATAATACAGGCTGTAATGTCCTGTGCTAAGACTCAGCAGACACAGGGCTTGGTCATTGTAAAATACCAGCAATTTATCCATCAGGCAGAATCCCTTAAAATGAAATTTCTCCGGCGGATATAGGGCATATTGATAAACCCCGAACAAATCATATACCTTCAGTTGCTGTCTCACAGTATCGCTTACAAACAGAAGGTTTCGGTCATTCATTTCCAGATCTACCGGTTCATACAACGAACCCTGTCCATAATCCAAACCCCCAAATGCGGTTTGTTGTTTTCCATAGGTGTCAATCTTTAGAATTTTATTGTCTTCCTGATTTAAGATAAATAAATCCCCTGTGGGACCGGATTCAAAACTTACCGGCCAGATTTGAGACCCATTGTCATTGCCGGTTTCGGACTGACCTGAACTTAGGAAATTAATATCTCTGAGGATTTTCAAATTGGTATTCATCACCAACAATCTTCTGTTGCCATAATCTAAGCAATACAGCGTCTGACGATTTACAATGCGGATTTTTACGGGTTGATTGAGCCCTTCTCCACGAATCCCTTTGCCCCCAATGCTTTGAATGGAATCATAGCCAAAGCCCGCGTACACTTTATGAATCTTATTTTGTCGAGTATGGAGAAGATATAAATTGTCTTCCTCATCTATCTCAATCTGATTGGCCTTAGGTACTGCTAATTCAACCCAGGGGGAAAATATTAAAGAATCTCCCTGGCTGAATACTGCCTTAATGCACAGAAAGCAGAAGGCGGTTAAAATCCATTTAAGACTTCCAGACATGAAGCTTGAGGGTATCTTTTTGGATTTCCAGGTAGGTATTGTGTTGAATCCAGTCCCCGAGATTGATCATTTTGGCCTGTTCGGTAATTTGAATTTCTTCAGGTCTGTGGCGATGCCCGAAAATGAAATATTGAATGTCGGGTTTTTGTTCGGCTGTGGTTTTTGCAAACTGAAACAGAAATTCTTTTTCTCCATAATGGACCGCATCCTTTGCCCGATGGGCCTTTCTGCTGGATCCGGAGAAATAATTAGCTAAGGGAATACCCATATCCGGATGCAACCACCTGAAGGCCCATTGCGCAAGCGGGTTTTGAAACAAGGTTTTCATGGCTTTAAATCCATGATCTCCCGGTCCCAGTCCATCTCCATGTCCAATTAAGCACCGATGGGAAAAAATCTGGAGCTCCATAGGTTTGTTAATTACCGGAATGCCCAATTCCCTGGTAAAATAATCTTTCATCCATAAATCATGATTTCCGGTGAAGATATAGATAGGAATTCCTGCATCCTTCCATTCCGCCAGTTTGCCTTGAATTCGAATAAACCCTTTCGGAATGGCATGTTTATATTCAAACCAAAAGTCAAAAATATCGCCAAGTAATATTAACCCTGAGGCTTGTGGGCGTATGGTATCCATCCAGGCTGTGAACCGTTTTTCTCGCAGTTGAGAAGAGGCAAGATCAGGTGCACCCAAATGCAGGTCTGATGCCATGAAGACAGAGGGTCTTTCGGATAAAAACTGCAGGGATTGCATGGAGTGGCCTGTCTTTGGATTTTAGTAAAATTGATGTGAAGCAGAGATGGTCTCCTTCTCAGGCAAAGATACTAAAGTGAAAACAAACCGAGTGACATTCCCTTGCAAACAGGAAAACAAGGCTTGAAGGCTGACGGTAAAAGTCCTGCCTAATTTTGCGGTGTAGGCTCCTGGTTTTCGTGCGTCACAGAAGCGCTGTTTTCTTCCTCAGGCGTGGAGGGTGGAGTTGATTCAGGGGTTTCCGTTTTTCCGGAATCCATGTAAGCCTGATAGGTTGTTTGTTGCTCAAATGGCCGTTTGCCAATCATGGTTTCGAGGTCATTTTGAAAGATCACTTCTTTTTCTAGAAGCGCCTGAGCCACTTTTTCCAATTCCGCTTTTTTATCAGTAATCAGAGCGATGGTTCTATCGTAGGCACTCTTGATAAGTTTCCGTACTTCTTCATCAATGGTCTGAGCTGTTGCCTCACTATAGGGTTTTGTGACAGCATACTCACTCTGAGGATCGTTGAAAGAAACATTGCCGACCTTTTCATTCATTCCGTATAGGGTTACCATCCCATAGGCCAGTTTGGTAATTCTTTCGAGGTCATTTTGAGCACCGGTAGAAACTTTACCGAAGATAATTTGCTCTGCTGCTCTTCCTCCCAAGGTCATACAAATGGTATCCATCAGTTGGTCATAGGTGTAGAGGTATTGCTCCTTGGGAAGGTATTGGGCATATCCCAGAGCGGCCACACCGCGAGGAACGATAGATACTTTTACCAAAGGATCTGCATTCTCTAAGAACCAACCCGCAATCGCATGTCCCGCCTCATGATAGGCAACAATTTTCTTTTCTTCAGGAGAGATGATTTTGTTTTTCTTCTCCAATCCCCCAATAACGCGATCAATAGCATCCTGGAAATCCTGCATATCTACCGCCTCTTTGTTGCGACGCGCGGCGATTAAGGCTGCTTCGTTGCAGACATTCATAATATCGGCACCTACAAATCCAGGGGTTTGGGCTGATAGTTTTTTCGCATCCACATCGGGACCGGTAGAAATACCAGCCAAATGCACTTTGAAAATATATTCACGCCCTTTAATATCCGGACGATCTACACTGATTTGGCGGTCAAAACGACCTGGTCTCAATAGGGCCGAATCTAAAATGTCCGGGCGGTTGGTTGCTGCCATGATGATGACACCGGTATCAGTACCGAATCCATCCATTTCTACAAGCAATTGATTCAAGGTGTTTTCTCTTTCATCATTACCGCCTGTAAAATTGGCTTTGCCCCGACTACGGCCGATGGCATCAATTTCATCAATGAAGATGATGCAAGGTGCTTTTTCCTTTGCCTGTTTGAACAAATCTCTTACCCTTGCAGCTCCGACTCCGACGAACATTTCCACAAAGTCAGAACCACTCAGACTAAAGAAAGGAACCTGAGCTTCTCCGGCTACGGCTTTGGCCAATAGGGTTTTACCTGTACCCGGAGGGCCGACCAATAAAACACCCTTTGGAATATGTCCTCCCAATTTGGTAAATTTCTTTGGATTTTTGAGGAAGTCCACCACTTCTTTGACTTCTTCCTTTGCTTCTTCCAAACCGGCGACATTGTCGAAGGTAACCTTGACGGTATTTTCTTTGTCAAATAGGGAAGCTTTGCTTTTTCCGATATTGAAGATTTGGCCACCCGGTCCCCCACCGCCCATTCGGCGCATGAAGAAGATGTAGATTAGGACGATGATGCCAATTGGCAATAGGAAAGATATAATACTGCCAATATAGTTAGGACGGTCGACAACCTCGTAAGTGATGTTGTTTTCGATAAGCTCTTTTTCAAATTCATTGGGCGCCAGGATTCTGAGGGTGAACTGAGGATCCTGTTTTCCCATAATGCCACTGTTATTTCTGAATTTCTTGAATTCTTCAGTTTCAAGGGCTTCTCGGGTTAAAAATACCTCGACTTCTTCTTTATTGACAATTAAAACTTTTTCAACTTGCTGTCGGCGAATTAGTTCACTGAATTTTTTTCTATCCATATTTTCCCTACTTCCGCCGGAGGGCATGGTTAGGATGGCAATAAACAAAAAGAGCAGAATAAGACCATAAATCCAATAGAGGTTATTGGACTTTTTTGAAGGTTTGTTGTCTTTCGGGCGATTAGATAAGGGGTTTTCGGACATTAGAGATAAATGTGTCTGGTTTCAGGGCATGTAACGATGCCTAAGGTATATAAGGTTCAAAAATACCAAAAAATCTGAAACAAGGGACGGGAATAAGGCGTCCGATTACAAACTGACAGAAACGATGGCAGAAACAGGTAGGTGAAGTCCTTGTTTCAGGACAATTCTATCATCTGAGCAGTTCCAAACGGTGGTATTGACTTCATAGCCACCTTCCTCACTTATAAATTGAATCAGAACTTTCCCCTTATGGGCATTACCCAATTGACAGGCTCGGTTAAGCCTTTCAGTTCTCAATTTTATGGCTTCGGGGTCTGTAAGCATTTCGGTATTGCTGAAATGCAGGTTGGGGATAGCTTCCTTTTCGATGGGTTGAAAATCTATAGGTTTCATAAGTACAAATTTGGATATTATCAAAGTTAAGAAATCCGATAATTCAAAACAAGATAAATTTGATTTATGAAATAGATTTCGCTTGCACCAAGCCTGGCTTGCACCAAGCAGAACGACAACGAATCAGAAGAAAAACTTTTCGCCTCTTTGGCTCATTCTCAGCAGTAAAGGGCAGACTCTGTAGCGGTCGTCCCCGGTTTCGGCATGAACAGCCTGAAGGGTTTTGACGACCAATGGCAATCCAATTTCATCTGCCCAGGCCAGGGGACCTTTGGGGTAATTAACTCCGAGCAGCATCGCTGTATCAATTCCGGAAGGAGTTGCACCTTTTTCCTGGAGCAAAAATGAAGCTTCATTGATAATCATGCACACGATTCGAGGGCTTACCATACCTGCCCGATCCTCTACCCGGGTATAGGGCAATCCCAGTAAGGTCATGAGATTATCGAGGGTATCCGCATCTTTTTCTTGAAGGAGCGAAACTTCTGCGTGAGGACGAGATATAAAACCCGTGAGGAGATTCATGCCAATCAGGACGCATTGGGGTTCTGTTCCGGAGGCTGAAACCATACTTGCCAGAGATTGTGTAACTGACCGAACGATAATGGGCCTATTCAAAAAGGTGCTGTAAATACTGAGCCTTTCCGGGGTTTCGTCCAAATCCAAATCGATTAGCAGATTGTATTGCTGTGCCAATTGGGAAGTTATTTCATTGGGAGACATGAGTGAAAGGCTGTGTCTTTCAGGAATCAGGGCTCTGAGAGATTGGAAGATATCTTCCGGGCCGGTGGCTAAAATATTCATGGACATGTGGCAAAGTTAAGAAGTATCCTCGGTAAGTTACTTACCCCTCCTTGGTAAGTTACTTACCCTGCCTCGGTAAGTTACTTACCCCCCCCTTGGTAAGTTACTTACCCTGCCTTCTTGGGTAAGTTACTTACCCCTCCCTCGGTAAGTAACTTACCAAGAACAACTGGAAATAATTCTAATTTTACCTTATGAAAAATGATAAACACATCCTTCTGACCGATAAAGCCCCGGCCCCTATTGGTCCCTACAGTCAAGGGGTTCAAACAGGGAATCTCTTGTTTCTTTCCGGCCAAATTGCAATCCATCCGGAAAGTGGTGAAATGGTTATGGACTCTATTGAGGCGGAGACCCATCAGGTGATGAAAAATATTCAGGCTTTATTGTCTGCTGCAAATGCGGATTTTACTCAGGTTGTCAAAACCACTATATTCCTAAAAGATATGAATGACTTTGCCCGGGTAAATGCTGTTTATGGTAGTTATTTTGACAAGGATTTTCCTGCAAGGGAGACGGTACAGGTATCTCGCCTACCCAGAGATGTAAATGTTGAAATTTCTATGACTGCGGTAGTCTGATGCCCTTAACACTGCAAAACAAGGCATTCCTGGTGGCCTCAGTTTTTTTGTGCCTATGGCCACTATTATTTTTAAATAATCCTTTTTTCTGGGATACTGTGCTGTTTGCTCGACAGGCGGACTGGTACCTCCACTCTGGCCTTACCTCCTGGATTTTACCAACGGATTTGGATGCAGGTCATCCTCCCTTATGGCCTCTTTATCTGGCAGCCGGATGGGCATTCGCAGGTCAAAGTCTTTGGGTGTCCCACTTGTTGATGCTGCCGATTTTAATTTGGCTTGCATGGGAATTAACTCGTTTCATCTGGCATTTTGTAGAGGAGCCTTTTCGTGTACCTGTCCTAATGGCAGCCTTGGCTGTGCCGGGATTGTCTGCTCAGGCAACTCTGTTTTCAAATGATATTTTGATGGTGGCTGCCTTTTTGGGTGTGGTCAACAGTGTTCGTGCCCAAAGTTCCTCCAGGTTGTTTTTTACTCTCGTCCTATTGAGTTTTAGTAGTCTCAGGGGCATTCTGGTTATACCCGGCCTGTTACTTTTTTTCTGGTTAGCTTATCCGGAAAAGCGAAAGACATGGGCGTTTTGGCTTAAAGGCTTGTCAGGGCTGTTGCCCGTTGTGGGATGGCTTCTTTGGCATAAGCTTCAAACCGGCTGGTTGACGCATCCCCTGAGTGCCAATTGGAGCCATCAACATGAATTCACCGATTTCGATGGCTGGATTCATAATATGGCAAGCATAGGGTTCAGATTTGTGGATCAGGGTAGAATCTTTTTATGGCTCCTGATTTTTCTGGTCTGGTTTACCGGGAAATGGATGTACCACGCCGGAAATCAAAGGCTTCTTCTGTTGACAGGTCTCAGCACTGCCATACTGAGTGCCTTTTTTATTCCGTTTCACAATCCTCCCGGACACAGATACTTTTTGGCAGAATTTATCCTGATGAGCATTTGGGCCATGCAGGTTATTCTTCAGGCCTGGCCCAATAAGAGATGGATAAGTGGGCTTACAATAGGGGCCTTGCTGACTGGTCATTTATGGATTTATCCCGTTGGCATAGCGAAAGGCTGGGACTCAACTTTGACCTATCTTTCCTGGGCGGATCATAGGGATGCGGCCGTCCAATACATGAAGGAACAGAGGATTCCCCCGGCTTATTGTGGCACTGCTTTCCCTTTGTTGCATTCAGGAAAATATACCCATTTGAATGAAGAGGTATGGCAATTTTCCGAGATAGATTTATCCCGAAATCTTTATGTACTTTATTCTCCCTTGTGTAATGGTATCTCAGCAGAAACGCTGAAGGTGCTCAGACGGGAGTGGGACTTGGAAAAAACATGGGGGACCTGGCCGGTCTATTTTGAATTGTATCGCAACCCCGAACAGTTTCCAATGGAAGAAGTTCAGGAAAAAGAAATGGCATTTTTGTTCATGCCTGATCCCAGGCCATAAACTAGCCCTTGTACATTGCCTGTATGATAGCATGGAAGTCCTGAGCTTTCAGGCTTGCCCCACCCACCAGGCCACCATCAATATCCGGGCACGCGAAGAGGGTCTCTGCATTTCCGGGGTTTACACTGCCTCCATACAAAATCGGAATGCGCTGAGCCAGTTCTCCGTATTTCTCCGTCAGCAGACGGCGAATAAACGCATGTACTTCCTGAGCTTGTTCGGGGGAGGCCGTTTTACCTGTGCCAATGGCCCACACGGGCTCATAGGCAATAATAACCCCGGCCATCTCCGAAAGTGAAAGATGGAACAAGCCATTCATTAGTTGGGATTGCAGTATATCGAAGGTTTTTTCGTTTTCTCTTTCTTCCAGACTTTCGCCAATACAAAAGATGGGGGAGAGCCCATTTCGGATGGCGGCATTGGTTTTGGCCGCCAGGGTTGAATCGGTTTCGCCAAACAAGGTTCTTCTTTCCGAATGCCCGACCAAGACAAAAGAGGCACCGGTTGAACGAATCATGCTTCCGGAGATTTCACCGGTAAAAGCGCCCTGATCGCCCTCATGAAGATTCTGGGCCGAGACAGAGAAATGGGGATGGTCTTCAACCTGAGTGAATACTGAGGACAAATACACCGAGGCGGGAGCCAAAATGATTCTGACTTTCGGGTTATCCGCCAAAGGCTTGCACAATTCGATTAATTGGTTGACCAGGTCTTTTGCTTCCTGAGATACAAGGTTCATCTTCCAGTTACCTGCAACGATTTTTGTTCTGCTCATGATAAAATAAAAAAGTACAGCGGGTCGGGATAATTTCCCGAACCCGCTGCAAACTTACAAGGTTAACACGAAATGTAAAGCCTTAGAAGGGAAGATCGTCGCTTTCCTGAGCCGTACCCGAGTTTTGAGTAGTTTCATTGGGCCTGGAGACAGAAGCCGCTGTTTGCAGGGTACTTGTACTGGATGAATTTTGACGGGTACTATCTGATCCCCCCAGGAGCTCGATTTTCATCACTCTCAAATCCAGGTTAGCCATGGGTTGATTTTGAGTGGAACTCATGTAAGCGTCTGCCGATGGTGTTCCCTCTACATAAAC
>CANHCC010000034.1 GCA_947459115.1 Bacteroidota bacterium
AAGAGATTCCAATCGGGAAGACAGACCCTATCAGAGAAGAGAAGGCGCTGCACCCAGAAGAGATTCCAATCGGGAAGACAGACCCTATCAGAGAAGAGAAGGCGCTGCACCCAGGAGAGATTCCAATCGGGAAGACAGACCCTATCAGAGAAGAGAGGGCGCTGCACCCAGAAGAGATTCCAATCGGGAAGACAGACCCTATCAGAGAAGAGAAGGCGCTGCACCCAGGAGAGATTCCAATCGGGAAGATAGACCCTTCAAGAAAAGAGAGCCTAGCGACTCGTCCAGAAATGGAGAATGGAAATCAAGAGAAAACTCTGACCGACCCGCATTCAATAGAGAAAAAGGCAAATTCTCAGATAAAAAACCATTTGGTAAAACTCGTGATTCCAATGAGGGCAAGCCTTTCAGAGACAATCAGGGTCGCTTTACCAGAGGCGACCGAAATACCAACAGTGATTCTTCCAGAAGCAAATCTGACTGGAGAAAAGACAGACCTGAAGATACTCATTCAGACGAAAAAGAAATCCGGTATAAAAAAGTACTTCTTCCTACCGGGAGAAAAGGCCTTTTTGCTCCGAATAAAACTGACAAAGAAAAAAGAAATCGTTCTGCCAAACCCGGGCTTTCCCCGGTAATCAAAGAATTAAGACTGAACCAATATATTGCCCATTGTGGCATTGCTTCCAGACGGGAAGCCGACCAGTTGATTAAAAACGGAGAAGTCAGTGTCAATGGAGAAGTGGTAACTACTCTTGGAACCAAAGTAGTTCCCGGAGAAGACATCATCAAGTGGAAAGGACATCCCGTTGTACCTCAGGATCACATTTATATCTTGTTAAACAAACCTAAAAACACCATCACGACTGCAGATGACCCGGAAGGTCGCAAAACAGTGTTGGATATTATTGAAGGGGCCTCTCGGGGTATGCGGGTCTATCCGGTCGGAAGACTGGATCGCAACACTACGGGATTATTGTTGCTCACCAATGACGGAGACCTTGCAGAAAAGCTTATGCACCCCTCACACAATGTGAGAAAATTATACCACGCTAAACTAGACCGAGAAATCACAGAAGAGGATTTAACCAAACTCAAAAAAGGGATTGAACTGGAGGATGGCCTAGCCAAAGCAGATAAAGTCTCCATTGTAGATGGCGCTGAAGCGAATGAAATCGGCATCGAAATTCATTCCGGTAAAAATCGTATTGTTAGAAGAATGTTCGAGGCTTTAGGATATGAAGTGAAATATCTGGACAGAGTTGCCTTTGCTTCCCTTACTAAAAAAGATTTACCAAGGGGCCGCTGGAGATATCTGACAGAAAAAGAGCTTAATTTCTTGAAAATGATTTAAACTCCCTTGTTTAAAAACCACAGGTATGGAGCATACGCGTATCATGAGATCTAAAACCAGAAGTACCTTTTTTACTTCTTTGTTTTCAATTTCCCTTGTGCTCTTCTTTTTGGGCATTTGTATGATTGCAGCCCTTGCCGGCAAATTGATAGTAGATACTGCGAAAGAAGAGTTAGAACTAAAGGTCCTGATTTCTGATGAGGCTCCCCCCAAAAGGGTACTGGAAATTCGAAGCGAAATTGAAGATATCCCCGGAATCAAATCCCTTCGATTCCTCAATAAAGATCAGGCAGGAAAAGAATTTATTGCTACCACCGGCGATAATTTCCGGGAGGCCCTTGGCAATTTTAATCCTTTTATGGCCTCATTCAATCTAAGGCTGCATCGGGACTATGTCAACCGGGACAGCCTCAAAAGGTTTCAAAAACTCATTCTGGAATATCCGGAAGTAGCTGAGGTAGATTACCCAATAGACTTGATTGCGCAAGTGGACGAAAACACCAACATTCTTGCACAAATTGGCCTACTTATCGGCGTGGTGGTCATAATTATTACCTACTTCCTGATATACGGAACCGTCAAACTTTCCGTTCACTCCAAAAGACTCATGATCCGAACCATGCAACTTATTGGTGCAACTTCCGATTTTATCAGACGCCCTTTCGTCCAAACAGGTATTCTTCAAGGCTTTACGGGCGGCATTATCGCAAGTCTTTTGCTTCTTTCTGGACAATTAATTCTTGTTCAACAGTTCCATTTCCTTCAAGACCTTTTTCTACATTATGAATTCTTGTCTGTATATTTGTTCCTTATTCTGACAGGAACCTTACTTGGATGGATTAGTAGCCGCATGGCGGTAAACCGGTTTCTACATAAAAGACTTGATGAAATTGCCTGATTAATATGTCACTAAATAAAAAAAATACACCCCCTGCTTCTCAGGAACAGTTTCCTCTGACAAAGAAAAATTACATTCTTTTGGCCATTGGAGCCGGTCTTATTGCCTTAGGGTTTATCCTAATGTCCACAGAAGGCTTTATTGATGCCACCCAATTTTCTTTATCCCTCTATGTTTCTCCCGTTCTGATTATCGGAGGATTTGTCTGGATTATTTACGCCATCCTGGCCAAAGACAAAAAAGAAACCAATCCTAACGCCTAATTCATGAGTGTGTTGCAGGCCATCATCCTCGCCATTGTAGAGGGGTTGACCGAATTTCTACCTGTCTCTTCGACAGGTCATCTCATTATTACCTCTGCCTTCATGGGCATAGGTTCTGAGCCATTCACCAAACTCTTCTCTATTGCCATTCAATTTGGCGCCATTCTATCTGTGGTTGCCCTCTATTATAAGCGGTTCTTTCAAAGCTTGCGGTTTTATATTATTCTCTTCCTCGCATTTATCCCGGCTGCCATTGCCGGAAAACTTTTAGGGGATTGGCTGGATCAACTATTAGAGAATGTAACGGTAGTGTCTCTCGCCCTTATGTTTGGCGGAGTTGTGCTGTTATTTATGGACAATTGGTTTAAGCATCAGGAAGAGGAGCTTCATGGACCACCTCCACCTATGACAGCGTTCAAAGTTGGTCTGTTCCAGTGCCTCGCTTTGATTCCCGGGGTCTCACGGTCTGCCGCCACAATTTTAGGCGGAATGGCTTCAGGGCTCAGCCGAAAAAATGCTGCAGAGTTTTCCTTTTTCTTAGCCGTTCCAACTCTTTTCGCTGCCACAGTCTATAAACTTTATAAGTATCAGCAGGATGGCTTCCAAATTACAGAAGACCAACAAATCCTGCTTTTGGTGGGAAACCTGGTGGCGTTCATAGTCGCTTTTCTGGCAATCCGCAGTTTTATTGCGTGGATTACACAGAACGGACTTCGCGTGTTTGGTTGGTATCGCATAATTCTTGGCCTCCTTCTTCTTACCCTTCAAGCGGCCGGTATAAATCTCGAAATTCTTTGACAAGCTTACTCCCACAGGATTTTCAGGAGGGGCTCACCCTTCTGATTGACAAACCACTAAACTGGACCTCTTTTGATGTGGTTGCTAAAATTCGTAATACCTCCAGATGTAAAAAAATCGGGCATGCCGGCACCCTGGACCCTTTGGCAACAGGTCTCCTGATCGTCTGTACAGGAAAAAAGACCAAAAGCATTCAAGCAATTCAGGATGCAGATAAAACCTACACCCTTTCCTTTTGCCTTGGTGCCACAACCCCCTCTTATGATGCTGAATTCCCCCCGGAAAACATAAAAGACGCAGGGCATATCACCCGCGAAATCCTGGAGAAAGCCATGCAGGCTTTCATTGGTAAGATTAAACAAATCCCACCGGCCTTTTCTGCCATTAAAAAGGATGGTAAAAAAGCCTATGAACTTGCCAGAAAAGGAAAACCAGTAGAATTAACCGCCCGGCAGATTCAAATTCATCAATTTAAAATCCTTAATTTTCATTCCCCTCAGCATATAGAGGCCGAGGTTCACTGCCAAAAAGGCACCTATATCCGAAGCCTGGTTCACGACCTTGGACAAGCAGTCGGCACAGGTGCTTATCTTACCAAACTCAAAAGAACTCAAATCGGTGATTTTTCTGTTCAAAATGCCTGGAATCTCGAATCCCTCGTTACAGAAGTAATGAAACAAAGAATGGAAGCCGAACCAGGTCAATCCTGAATTCCAGAACAGCTTTTTTGAAAACCCGGCAAATCAAATCCCCCCCATACATTTAATTTTCGGAACTTTATTGTTAAGCCCCTGCTTGGTGCAAGCCCCTGCTTGGTGCAAGCCTCCGCTTGGTGCAAGCCTCCGCTTGGTGCAAGCCCCTGCTTGGTGCAAGCCTCCGCTTGGTGCAAGCCTCCGCTTGGTGCAAGCACCTGCTTGGTGCAAGCACCTGCTTGGTGCAAGCCAAATTCCCATTTAGAATAAATGCCGGCACAAAACCACATTTTTAACTTATTTTCGCATTCTGAAAATTCAACCGACCTGAGTTTTTGGAATATACACCGCATGAAAGTTTATTATTCCCCTGATGTATTTGAATCCGAAAAACCTGTTGTGGCCACGATGGGCACATTTGACGGGGTGCATCTCGGGCATCAGACCATTCTTAAAAGACTGAAAGAATCGGCCAGGGAATTACAAGGAGAATCTGTGGTGGTAACATTTCACCCCCACCCTCGCTTGGTACTTTCTCCCCAGGATGGCTCTATTCAACTGCTTCAAACACTGGAGGAAAGAATTGTATCCATGCAGGCCCTGGGGATTGACAAGTTAGTCGTCATTCCATTTACACTCGAATTTTCCAATTGGTCTTCCGAAAAATTTATTCAGAATATCCTGGTCTCTCGTCTCAAAATCCGACACCTCATCATTGGTTACGATCACCAGTTCGGTAAAGATCGGAATGGAGGATTATCGGAATTAAGGCAAGCGGGACCGGCCAACCACTTTACAGTGGAAGAAATTCCGGCTCATCTTATTCAAGACAATGCCATTTCAAGCACCCGCATCCGTAAAGCTTTGGAATGCGGGAATTTAAAAGCAGCCTATGAAGGTTTGGGCTATTCCTATGAATTGACGGGTCGAGTGGTTCATGGAGACCATAGAGGCAGAACGATAGGGTTTCCAACGGCTAATGTTGAACTCTTAAGTGAATTAAAATTAATTCCGGCCAATGGCGTGTATGCCGTTGAAGTCATTTTTCTCAATCAGAAATTTCAGGGCATGCTGAATATAGGACTCAAACCCACATTCGGAGAAAATAAAAGAACGATTGAAGTACATTTGTTTAATTTTAACCTGAATATGTATGATGAACAACTCTGCATCCGATTCAAACACCGAATCCGGGATGAGCAAAAATTTAATTCTGTGGAAGAATTAAAAGCACAGCTCAGACAAGATCAGGAAACCTGTTTTCGACTATTATCTTAAACTCTATCCATCAAAATGAGTCCAAAGAAAATTCTATTATTACATGGCGCCCTTGGAGGAAGAGACCAATTTTCCACCCTATCCGATAAACTTGCCGATTCTTTTTCTGTGTTTTCATTGAACCTGGAAGGTCATGGCGGGGTAAAGCAATCGGACCGGGAATTTCGCATCCAGTATTTTGCAGAAGGCGTTATTGAGTGGATGGACCGCTACCATCAAAAGAAACTGGATATTTTTGGGTACAGCATGGGGGGCTATGTGGCTTTGTACCTGGCCTTGCATTATCCCGAAAGAATTGGAAGCGTATTCACCCTGGGCACAAAATTTTTCTGGAATGCTGAAATTGCTGCAAAAGAAGCGTCCAGACTCCATCCTGATGGAATAGAAACCAAGGTTCCGGTATTTGCGAATCAGCTCAAAAAAAGACACACAGCGCCCAACAACTGGAAAGAGGTGGTTACCAAAACCGCTGACCTCTTGCATGCCCTGGGCAAGAAGCAGGAATTAAATTCTCTGGAAATTAAACGCATTGAGCAACGCGTGCGCATTGGAGTTGGGGACCGAGACAATCTGGTGGATCTGCAAGAAGCCAGAAAACTGGCCGATTTACTCCCCAATTCCGAACTAATGGTGCTACCCAATACCCCTCATCCCATCGACAAAGTAAATGCCGAGCGTTTATCTGTCTATATTCGAGAATTTCTTAACGGATAATGTTGGCAAAGAAATCTCAATTTCCTATCTTTGCACTCCATTTGGCGAGGTAGCTCAGTCGGTTAGAGCGCAGGATTCATAACCCTGAGGTGGAGAGTTCGATTCTCTCCCTCGCTACAAAAGTCCCAAAACAGAATGGGTTTATGGGATAAATTAATTAGAGCGAGGAAATTATTCCTCGCTTTTTTTATTTTCTCCCTTACAGTTAAAATAAAATTACATTTAATTGTTATAAAATTTCTCGGAACACTTCATTTCATTCCTGTTTCACCCAGAAGCATGAGTAGGACATAATATCAGTAAATTATAAGAATGTTTTTTAGTATTTTAACGGAGTGAAGTTTTACATGTACTAAACATAAAAAACGCTCACAAAATATCATTTAACCATTTCAAACAACCAGCGAAATGAAACACCATTACTATTACCCCACATTTAGGCCGATTCTATTTCTGCCGCTTCTTCTTATCCTGTTTATACATCCGCAGTTTGCCAGGGCACAACAACCAAACCCTGGAAACAATAGTCCGATCTGTATCGGAAACACGCTAAATCTAACCTCCAATTTTATTTCCAATGCCACTTATATGTGGCTGGGGCCTAATGGATTTTCTTCCAACCTACAAAATCCGGTAATCCTTCAGGCAGGCACAGCAAATGCAGGACAATATACGCTATCAGTAACGGTCAATTCTCAAACCACGACTGCCTTTACCAATGCCCAAATATTGCAAACCTTATCGCCGCAGGCGGGCAGTAATTCACCCATTTGTCTCGGCGGTACGCTTAACCTGAGCGCGAACAATATTGCAGGTGTATCCTACAGTTGGTCAGGACCGGGAGGATTTGCATCCGGCCTGCGCACGCCAAGTATCCCAAATGTGCAAAGTTTTAATGCCGGCGTTTACACGGTAACGCTGTCCAAGATTGGGTGTCAAACCACAACAGGTACAACTTCCGTTTCCGTCTCTACATCCTCTTTGAATGTACAGGCAGGAAGTAACTCCCCTGTGTGTTCCGGGAATACCCTTCAACTATCCGCTACCTCAATTAATGGTGCCACTTATTTATGGTCGGGCCCATCGGGTTTCTCGGCCAATATTTCCAATCCCTCCCTTCCGAATGCACAACCACCGGCCTCAGGTAACTATACCGTATCCGTTAGCGCTAATGGCTGCACCACTCACCAAATTGTGCAGGTCAATGTATTGATGGCACCAATTGCGAATCCCTCTGCGAATACCCCTGTATGCCAGGGACAGTCTATTTTCCTTTCTGCACAACCTGTTCAAAATGGAACTTATGCCTGGTCAGGCCCGGGAGGATTTTCTTCTCAACTTCAAAATCCGGTAATCCAAAACGCACAGAGCATACATTCAGGCGTTTATACGCTAACCGTTCTGGCGGGCAACTGTCCTTCTGCCACCCAAACGATTCAGGTAACTGTCAATCCGGCGCCTCAGGCATTTGCAGGAAGTAACAGTCCCGTTTGTGCCGGAAATACACTATCGCTTACAGCGACAAGCATTCAAGGGGCAACCTATTTCTGGTCAGGCCCTAATGGCTTTACCTCCAATCAACAAAATCCGACAATAAATCCTGCAGGACAAATACACAGCGGAGGATATCAACTTGTGATTTCAAATACGGGCTGTGGAAACCTCAATTTGTTTACTCAGGTCCAGGTGAATGGACCCGCTCAATTCACTGCCGGAAATAATGGCCCCATCTGCTCAGGCAATACCCTACTTCTGACCACAACCCTCCAATCCACAGTTCCAGTGTTGTGGTTGGGCCCCAATGGCTACTCTTCAAATATTTTGAATCCTTCTATTCAGAATGCGCAAACCATCCATTCCGGTACTTATACCCTTTCTGTCAATGTTCCGGGGTGTGGTACTTATTCCAGCACCACTACTGCGGTTGTAAACATTGGCAATACAACAAATGTAACGGCTGGTGCCAATACCCCTTTATGTAGTGGACAGACATTGTTTTTAACTACCTCAACCGTTACAGGCGCCACCTATGCATGGACCGGCCCGGGCGGTTTTACCTCCAACCAACAAAATCCGAGCAGATTACAAGTCAGTCCAAATCATTCCGGAATGTACTATGTAACCATTAGCACGCAGGGTTGTGGGACAATTACGCGTAGTGTTCAAGTGCAGGTCAATAATAGCCCTTTAGCACAACCCGGAAGTAATAGCCCAGTCTGTGTTGGGGCAACATTAAATTTAACAACGCCCAATCTTGTGGGACAAAACTATCTTTGGTTAGGGCCTAATGGATTTAGCTCAACAATGCCAACGCCATTTATCCAGAATGCCCAAACCATTCATAGTGGCGTATATACGCTTCAGGTCTCTACACCGGGATGTGGAACCACTTCAGGAACCACCTCTGTATCCGTATTACCGGGCTTCAATAATACGCAGGTGACTATCTCATCAAATTCTCCGCTCTGCACAGGCGGCACGCTGAATTTGAGCATTACCAGCATTCCGGGTGCTAATTATTTCTGGACAGGCCCCAATGGCTTTTCCTCGAATCAACAGAATCCTTCACGCAGTAATGTAACCCTGCAAATGGCAGGCAATTATGCGGCTACAATTTCCGGTATTGGATGTGGGTCTATTACTCGAAACATTCAGGTTGTGATAAATCAAGCACCTATAGCCCAGGCATCAGCCAACTCACCTATATGCACCGGTCAAACATTGAATTTAAATACGCCTTTAATGACAGGTGCAACTTATGTTTGGACCGGACCTGCCGGATATTCCGCCAATATCAACAATCCCACCAGGCCTAATGTTCAATCTAACATGGCCGGAATTTACACGGTTGTGGTTTCTACACCAGGTTGCGGTTCTACCGCCTCAACGGTCAATGTTGTCGTAAATCCAGGATTTAATTCTATCTCTGCCGGTAGCAATAGCCCAATCTGCTCAGGTCAAACCCTCAACTTATCTGTTACCAACATCACCGGTGCTACTTATCAGTGGACAGGGCCTAATGCCTTCACCTCCACGCTTAGAACACCGGCAATCCAGAATGCAGGACCTCCAGCCTCCGGAACATATGTTGTGGTGGTTACTGTACCAGGCTGTGGTTCTATCACCAAACAAGTTTCTGTTCAGGTTAATCCTGCTCCTATGGCTCAGGCATCTTCTAACAGCCCAATTTGTGCAGGAATGACGCTTCAATTGAGTACGCCTATGTCCGGAAACTCAACTTATTTATGGACAGGTCCCGCCGGATTCTCTTCTAATTTGAGAACACCTCAACGATTAAACGCAACCACAAATATGGCGGGAATCTACACGGTTATAGTCAGCACACCCGGTTGTGGAACAGCTTCCAGTACCACTTCTGTAGTTGTGAATCCTTCCTCTACCAATGTGACAGCAGGAAGCAACAGCCCAATCTGCATAGGCCAAAATCTCAATTTAAGTGTCAATACAATTTCCGGTGGCACTTATGCTTGGGCAGGTCCGGGAGGGTTCTCCTCTAGTAGTCAGAACCCTGTTCGAACAAATGCCACACCTCAAATGTCAGGGGTTTATACGGTCACGGTTACCGGCTCACCTTGTGGCCCCATTACTCTCTTTGTATCCGTCGTAGTAAACAGCCCGATGAACCTAACGGCCGGTAGTAACTCCCCCGTATGTGCAGGTTCTAGCTTAAACCTAACTTCCGGTCCTGTAACCAATACAACCCAAGGCTTTACCTGGACAGGCCCTGTTGGATTCAGTGCGAATGGCGCGAATGTTTCCAGAAATCCTGCACAAACCACCCATTCAGGTATTTATACCGTAAGGGTAAATGTACCGGGTTGCGGTATGCAACAGGCCACTGTGAATGTAACCGTTAATGGATTCCCGAGTGTAATTCAGGCAAGTGCCAATTCCCCACTTTGTGTGGGCAGTACTTTGGTATTAACCGGTACACCTGTTGCAGGAAGCACGACCCTATGGACCGGTCCGGGAGGCTACTCAGCTAACGGGTCTCAGGTAAGCAGAATCCAAGCGACACCTGCAATGAATGGTACTTATCAATACACCGTAACCCTACCCGGTTGCGGTATCCGTCAAGCCTTTGCTTCTGTGGTTGTGAACAATCCGGCAACCGTTACTGCCGTAGCAAGTCCCAATCCGGTATGTGCCGGCGGCAATATCGTTTTATCTGCAAATGGTCCCGGTGGCACCTCCTATCTCTGGAATGGACCGGGTGGCTATACTTCTAACCAAAGCACGGCTATTCGCAGTGGCGCAAATAATAACATGGCTGGGATTTACTCCCTTCAGGCCAATGTACCGGGATGTGGCCCGGTCAACCGCACCGTGTCTGTAACCATTATCAATTGCCGCGTTGCGTCCGGAACAGACACCAATGAATCAGAAATAGATTTATTAGTCTCTCCTAATCCATTCTCCGGCAATCTGCAAGTAACTGCCCGCACAGGTATGCTTCAAAATCTAACCCTGATGGACTTAAGCGGAAGGATACTCCTGAATCAAACGCTTGAAGCCTCCGGCAACAATACCATCATCACAGAAGGTCTCCCTTCAGGCGTATATGTACTAGTTGTAACCACCCTTTCCGGGGAACAATTGGTAACCCGCGTCATCAAGGAATAATCTTAAGCTTTTTACAAAAAAACCGCCGGACTACTGGCGGTTTTTTTGTTTTAGGGCGAGGCCCTCAAAATATAGTATAGAGATTCATATTTAAAATCCAATTAGAGTGTACTCAAAAAGCTGAACCTATTTCTGTTATCGTTGTGACGGATTTCGAATTCTTGATACACCAAAAAAATAACCAATCCCTGTAATGCGCATACATACATCAGAAATAATCCATTCCGGGTGAGTTAGGATTATTGATAGGTTATGAGGGGATCTATTCAGATATCCACGTTACTAAGCCTCCCCCTGAATATTCAGGAATGCATGCCTCCTATTTCATACCTTAAAAACATTTGTAGGAGGTTTATTAAGTCAGCACTGACCTGCTCTATGAATAAGCTCCCAAGTAAAGAAAGGGACTTAAACCATTCCACTAAGCCCTGCATTTCATTGGCCCACTGTCCGGCCCATTTCATAAGCTGAGCATAATTTGCCTCGAACCAGACTTTACCTTGCTTCATCCAGTCGCCTAATTGATTTCGCAGAGCGGGAATTAACCATGCGGCAGCTAAAGCACCTAATAATGCAAGTAAAACCTCTTTAGGAATTTTTTTTAAGCCGTCTACAGCGCCCTCAATCAAATCCTTGAGAACACCAGCCAATTGACTCATCCATTTGACCACCGACAAGGCAATCACAGTGGTAAACTGCAACAGTAAGGTCAAAAGAGAGGACAAATTAAGTTCACACACATAAAAAGTCACTGCGCCTTGTTGAAGATTCGTCAACAATTGGGTACTACCGCTCAAATCCCAGAGTTTCAACCCCGTGGGCAGAGGCATAGATTCCGTGAGCGGGACATGCTCACCAAAAGCGAAAGTCATCGCTAAAAATGGAGCGGTCTTATCTGCTATGATAGGGAATAGCCGACGGGCTTCATTCCAGGTGTGCAAGTCTGAACCGTGCGTCTCCGGTATTTTTAGCAACATCTCCTGTATTTTAGCCTGCATATTCTGAGACTGTGTAAGTGACCAGTCTGTGAGCCGCTGTTGCGTCCCCGGAAAAGCATGTAAACGAAATTTAGGATTGTCCAACATCTTCTGTACTACCGTAGCCTCTCCCGATGACAAAGACTCTAATTCCCCAATAATTAATTCCGCATTCAGGGTAACATGAAAATACATATGATTTTGCCCTAAAATAGCGGTAGCCCATGCAGGTGCCTCGGACAACCAAGATACCGTATGCTGAGCCCATTCAGGCAATTGCACATTTAGGTTGGAAACCCACCCTAGAAGTTCTGAAAAATCAGGTATTGAAGCAGAGGCCTTCATAATTTTGATAAAGCGCGTAATTTAAGAAGTTTCAGACAATCCGACCTATAATATCCTCATCCCGGATTTATTGAAAGATACAACTATCTAACAAGTTCATAAATTTGCATTATGCAAAAAATTAAACTTTCCATTCTCTTTTGGATCTTTGGCATCTGCTCAACTTATGCTCAGACCAACAAGGCGTCCACTTTTGAAGGAACCATTAAATATTCTTTCGAATTAAATGGAGATATGGCGACCATGATGAAAGCCTTTCTCCCGGAAAGCATGACTTTTCGTTTTAAAGGTCAAAACATGGCAATGAGTATTGATGGGGGCATAATGGCCTCTATGGGCAATATTTTGTTTTTGGGGGAGAAAAATGAAGCCTTTATAATAGATAAATCTGCAAAGAAGATTTTAAAAATGAATCCGAAATCGAAAGAATTAAAGCCAGCTCCTCCTATTGTGGTAAAAGAAGCAGAAGTGATTACCGTGGCCGGATTCCCTTGCCAGAAGTACAGAATCTCAACAAGAGACAAAGCAGGGAATGCTAAAATTTCTTACCTCTGGGCAACGGACAAACTGCAATTACCCAAACTGAACAACCCGACCGGTGCTGCCGATCAGTTTCGGAATTTCACTATTAAAGGCGTCAATGGCATTCCATTAAAAATGAGCAGTAACGACCCTAAAATGGGTAATATCATCCTCACGGCAATAAGTATAAACCCTGAAAAAGTGGCAGAATCCTTTTTTATTCTTCCAGACGATTACACGCTGGAAGAATTTGACCCAATGAAAGCAGGGTTTAAATAAATCATAGGGTTAAGTAACGAACAAAAAAAACCCGGAAAACTGGTTGTAATTCCGGGAATTCTGGTTGAAAAAGGATTGAAAAAAGAAACGTGTAAAAAAGAAAACCACACATTTCAATGTAAAGCTACGAATTAATTCTACAAAATAAATGTAATTTTTAGTTCTGAAATTTATTCTGCTGAAAACCAATTAAATAACTTAAGGCTTATTTTTTTCAATCAAGCAAACTAGTATTTGACATATAAGTTATTATCAGATTCTGAAGGAACACATCCCCAATATTAGGCTTCAAATCTAAATGAGAGGTTTTATGCCTACCCCCAACAAAAAAAAACTGCCTAAATCTTTAAGTAAGATTAAGACAGTTTTAATACGAGTTTTACCAATCCAATCCGGATGGCAAAATTTTGGAATTATTTATCCAGTTTACCAGCAATCAAATCGGCTACCTGCTCAGAAGGAACGATATCTTCTTTGAAGGAATAAGCACCGGTTTTGTCATTTTTTACCGCGCGAATCACTTTGGTCAAAGCGGCCTGCTTGGATTTATCTTTCAGGGTTGCAACTACTTTCTTTGCCATGGTATTTCAGATTATTTAATTTCTTTGTGAACAGTCACTTTTCTCAGAATCGGATTGTATTTTCTTTTTTCAATCCGTTCCGGTGTGTTTTTTCTGTTTTTGGTGGTGATATAACGAGAGGTTCCTGGTTGCCCGGAATCTTTGTGCTCGGTACATTCGAGAATCACCTGGATGCGATTACCTTTGCTCTTTGCCATTTCTCAGAATAGTTAAATAGGAATGCAAAAGTAAAGTTTTTTGGGGAAACCGCCAAGAAAAATTTCAGGATTTAAACCCGGATGTCCCTAACTGGGGCAATTGAGCCAAATCAAGCCCTCCAAAATTGCCGGAAGACATCATTAAAAATACATTTTTCAACCCGTGCATCACCCCTAATACTCTAATTAATTCCTCTCGGGTGGTGACAAACTGAATGTCTTTATCCTCAAATGCCTGAATAATTTCTTCCCGGGTTATGGGCAACATATTTTTCATGCGAATGGTATGCTCATTCACAAACACTACCTTTTTACGAATCGCCTTCAGGGTTTTCTTGTATTGCTTTAAGAATTCCTTGTTTAGACTGCTAAAGGTATGCAACTCGAGACAGGCAATGATTTGTTTTTTATCATAGACCTCTGCCACTGCTGCGACGGAAGCTTTGACTTTGCTTGGAGAATGCGCAAAATCTTTTATCACAACATTTTTATCGTCTTCATATATTTTTTGAAGACGGAATGCAGCGCCCCGGAATGAGGACATATGATGTAAAAAAGTCTTGGGATTCATCGCCAACAATTTCATGACCTGCCAGGCAGCGGCCATATTCGAAAAATTATGTTTCCCAAAGAATGGAACCACCCCCTTCTGGTTTTCGATTTTTACCTCGAAAGAAAAATCGCGCTTCCGCACTGCCGGCGTTGAATAGGGATACAAATAGTGGGATTCTGCCTGGGTATTTTTTTTCACCAGGCTTCTTACTGCCACATCGTCCTCATTGTATATTACCATCCCTGCCTTATCCAACCGTTTTAACAACAAAGCAAATTGATCGACATATTGCTCCTCAGTCGGAAACACATTGATGTGATCCCAGGAAATACCGCTAATCACCACCATATGCGGCTGATACACGAGAAATTTGGGGACGCGTTGAATCGGTGCCGCCAAATATTCATCCCCTTCCACAATCAAAGTGGGGGCATCGTCCGACAATCTCACCATGGTATCAAACCCCTCCACCTGAGCGCCAACGAGGTAATCAAACTTTCTACCGGCAGCCCGCATGACATGCATAATCATGGAAGTGATGGTGGTTTTACCATGACTGCCACAAATCACAATCCGGTGTTTGTTGCGGGAATGTTCGTAAATGAATTGAGGATAGGAGACAGTCTTAATGCGTAGCTCATTGGCTTTCAACAACTCCGGATTATCCTCTCTTGCATGCATGCCCACAATAATCACTTCGATGTCTGATGTGATTTTTTCCGGGAACCACCCGGATTCAGATGGAAGCAAACCGGCACTCTCTAAACGACTTTTAGATGGCTCGAAAATTTCATCATCCGAACCGGTGACAATATGCCCCATTTGATGCAAAGCCAATGCAAGATTATGCATGGCACTTCCTCCTATGGCAATCAGATGAATCCGCATCCCTTAATTTTATCTACAAACATAGGGGAATTTCGGGAGATTCGAATGATTTCCTGTTTCTTTATGCCCAATTGCATCGATTCCAGAAGAAGTCCATGTATAGGAATTTGTATTTTTGGGGAGATGAAAGCAAAATCTTCAGCACCGGACAGATCTACTTCAGGAAACACGAAAAAGAGCTCCGGAATGGTCATTCCGGAAATGTGGTGGCCCCTCATCCTCTTGGCTATCACTGGATTTGTGTGGGCATCCGTCCTGAATCTTGGGCTAACCAATTGGGATGATGAAGGCTATATCCTGAAAAATAACCTATTGAAACTCCCCTTCCCTTCTTTGGATCAGCACTTTAAGAATTTTGTCATGGGGAATTACCATCCTCTGACCACGCTGAGCCTGCATTGGGATTCCGTTTTCTGGAAAAGCCCCGTGTGGGGCTATCATTTCACCAATGGCATACTCCATTTGATCAACACCCTGTTGGTATTCTTCTGGCTCAAAAACCTGAAAGGCACAGAATCTCTGGCCTGGGTGGCAGCCCTTATCTTTGGTATTCATCCCCTGCATGTGGAAAGTGTGGCGTGGGTTAGTGAAAGAAAGGATGTGCTCTACAGTATGTTTTACCTGGCGGCCCTCTGGGTTCAGACCCTATATCTGAAAGACAAAGTATCGTTCTTTCCTTACGCCGGCGCAAGCATTGTCTTATTCCTATTATCGGTTTTATCCAAAGGCGTTGCCGTTACCCTGGCACCTGTTTTTTTCCTGAACCTCTGGTATTATGGAAAACTCCCCCATCGCAAAGAGTGGTTGGTTCCGGGCCTACTCCTCTTGCTTGCCCTTATATTTGGCTATGTAGCCATTCAGGCCCAGCAGTCTTCGGATTCCATCAAAACCCTGGATGAAACCTCCTGGCTGATGCGGCCGATCTATGCCCTTTACGCAATTGGCGTCTATGTTGGCAAAACCCTTATTCCGTTAAGGCTTTCCAATTTTTACCCTTATCCCGAAACCAAGGATTTATTGTTGTGGCTTGTTGCCTTTACAACAGTGCTGGGTGTTTCAGCCCTTGTATGGTTTCGGAATCGCATTTCCACCACGGTGTGGTGGGGATTAGGATTTCTTTTGTTACAACTCGGTCCCATTCTACAATTGCTTCCGGTAGGAGAGGCGTTGTATGCTGACCGATACATGTATCTCGGGCTGGCTGGGCTGTTTCCTGCTTTGGTGTTTTTAATTCCGGAAAATCTCCGATCTCAAAAACTTGCCCTTGGCGTTCTGGTGGTATGGTTGGTGGGGCTTGGGTACTGGACGCGTCAGAGAATTCCCGTATGGAAAGATAGTCTTGCCTTATGGAACGACATGATTCAAAAATATCCGGAAGGGTATTTTGTGGCGTACAATAACCGGGCAATTATCTATCATGAAAAAGGCAATTATCCGGAAGCCCTTCGGGATTTTGACAAGGCCATCTCCATGTATGCGCAATACACCGATGCCTATTACAACCGGGGGACCTCTAAGGCCGCGATTGGAGACAAAGAAGGAGCCATAGCCGATTTTACTGCAGCACTCGAGATAAATCCAAAATTTCATCTTGCCTGGTACAATCGAGGAAATGCATTTGCTATTTCTGGAAAGATGGAGGAAGCAGAAAGAGACTATCTCAAGGCCGTTCATTTAAAGCCTGATTATGCGGAAGCCTGGACCAATCTGGGAAATGTCTATGGGGTGAGAAAAGAATCTAAAAAAGCGGAAGAAGCATACAGCCACTCCATCAATCTAAATCCCCAAAATGCACAGGCCTACAATAACCGGGCGCTTTCAAGAGTTGCTCTGGGTGATACCTTAAATGCCTTAAAAGATTTTGAAACGGCGATAGGGCTTTATGAAGCCAATGGAAACAAAGCTTCTGCGGATGAAAGCAGACGGAATCAAGCCTTAATGATACCGGGGTCATCACAGAATGATTAAGGCTTCTGCCAAATAAAAAAAGATGCGTTGAATTGCTATTCTACTGCTTGCATGAGCGTATTTCACGAATAGAGTCATCCATCAAACACAACAGAAATGGATTTGTACTTCCATACATTTTGTATTATTGTGCTATGAAACTACACAGCATAGAAACCGGAAGATTTCGCTTAGACGGGGGGGCTATGTTTGGGGTGGTCCCCAAACTCCTTTGGAATCGTACCAATCCTGCCGATGAAAACAACCGCATCCACATGGCGGCCCGCTGCCTCTTAATTGAAACAGAAAACAAACTGATTCTCATAGACAATGGCATAGGCAACAAATACGATGCGAAGTTTGCTTCGAATTATGCAATTGATCAGGACACTACTCTGGAAGCTTCTCTTCAGGCCCATGGATTTGGCCTGAATGACATCACGGATATGATTTTAACCCACCTGCATTTTGACCATTGTGGAGGCTCTACAGTTTGGGCAGACCCCGGAGTGAAAGCCAAACCGGCCTTTCCCAATGCCGTGTATCATGTGCAGAAGTCACATCTGGACTGGGCTCTCCATCCTAACCCCAGAGAAAAGGCCTCCTTTCTCAAAGACAATATAGAGCCTCTGGTGGCTTCCGGACAATTCAATCTATTGGAAGGGGAAAGAAATTTTCTGCCGGGCATAGACCTTAAAGTCGTATTTGGTCATACAGAAGCCCAACAATTGCCCCTCATCGAATACAAAGGTCATAAGATTTTGTTCTCTGCTGATTTATTTCCGACCACCGGGCATTTACCTCTGCCTTATGTGATGGGCTATGATGTGAGACCCTTGATTACGCTGGAAGAAAGAGGGGAATTTCTGAAAACTGCGGTTGAGGAAAAATGGCTGATCTATTACGAGCACGACCCGATTAATGAATTGTCTTTCGTTACGCTCACGGAAAAAGGTAGTTATACCGCAGGAGAGACGCTTAGACTTTCAGATCTTTAACAGGCGTCTGACTTCATTTGCCTATCCCATAATCGGTCAATTCAATGAGTTCCCGAAAAACCTCTTTCCGACCCTTACCTAACCAGGTAATGGTAACGGATTTTACTTTACCCAGGGTCGTATCATAAAAATCCCAGGTAGCGGAACGATGTTTCCGGCCTTCGAAATATTGATTTAACACATCCGACCTGACCACAAAACACCGATGGCTGCCAAAGGGTGTCTCTATTATAGTATCAGTTTTTACTATCTGATGATAATACTTTTGTCCGGCCTGCTTTGTCTTCCATTTTAATCCTTTGTATAACACAGGCGGAACAAGGATGTAATGCCACTCCGCCCCTGCATGCCATCGGTAAGTTCCGGAGACATCATGGGTTAGGTAATAATATCCCTTCATCGGCGCCTTCCCAATTTCAGAATAGGTGTAAAACAAAAACTTCCGATAGCGGTCATCTATGATACTATCCTCTGCCACTTCCTGATAAAAGTGGACCGGGACTTTAGTGCCAGAGGCTTCGGTAAGGCGAAATCCGGTAAATGTCTGATGGTATCCTTTCTGATAAGGAAATAACACCTCCCGAAGCGTGTCCCGTTGAGCAAGAAGGTCTTGCCCCCAAAACATCAAGACAAACCCATACACATACAGGATGCCCCTTTTAACCCAATCTGATTGCCTGAACTTCACACAACAAATCTAATCCTTATCTCTCAGAATAAATGCGTTCGGGCATCCGGATTTTTTCTAATTTACTGCAAACTTCCGGAATGTCTTCGTTCATGCGCTTTTCCCAATTTTTCCTAATCCCCTTTTTATTCCTCGGCCTTTGGGGTTCTGTTTTAATCGGGCAAATACCGCAATACACTTTTATGAAAGGCGTCATTCCTCCCATTGATTCAACCAAAGGCAATAATCTGCCAGCCTTTGATACTTTGAGAGTGTTGTATGTATTTGTAAGATTCAGGAATGGAGAAGAACCCGAGCAGGGTATTCCTCAGTGGCCGATGAATCGTCGGGAGGCACCTGCCTTTGGTCGGGATTGGCTTGCACCAAGCCCGGACAAACTCCCCGGGAAGAGTCTCTCCCAATATTTCCAAGAGGCCTCTCTTGGGAGATTTATCTATTGGGGAGATATTTATCCGGACATTATTGTATTGGATTCCAGTATCGCATGGTATCATAGCCAGGGCGGCTATAGCGCCTGTTCCCGGGAGATTATTCGCAAAATGGATGCTTCCGGCAAAGTAAATTGGCGCCTGTATGATAACTGGGGCAAGGCATCCGGTAAGTGGATTAAATCTCCCGACAAAATGATAGACCACCTGGCAGTCATTTATCGAACCACTCCTCCGGCCATTGATTCTAAATGTGCATGGCTGGGCTCCGGGGGAGGCATTGCCGGATTACAGGGTGGCGTGGAATGGATTAAAGATTCTTTATTTGTTCATGGCGGAAATCTGATGTCAGGCTTGATTGTAAATGGAGGCGGCACAGGAGATCCAAATGAAACCATGAAGACTTTGAAACATGAAACCGCCCATTTTCTGACGCTGTTTCATTATTCCGCAACAAATGACAGAAGCGGTGGGCCAGACCTCGGCACGCATGGAGGCTGGGGATTGGCATCGGCCAGTGGTAGTAGCTCTATCGCGGTAAACAGCTGGGATAGGGACTGGTTGGGATGGAGCAAATTTAACCAAACACTTGACCCCGACTCTATAAAAGAGGCCATCATTACCCTTGGAGATTTTATCACTACCGGCGCCTCAATAAAAATCAAAGTACCTGATGTGCAGGACGAATGGTATTTGTTAGAGTATCATGCCAATATAGGTGCATTTGATGAAGTGGACAAAGACAGTAAAGCCCTATTCATTTTACACCAGACAGGTGCTCAGGGCCCCCATCACCTGGATGTAGAAGAAGCCGACGGTAAATTTGATTATGAATTAATCGAACAGACCGATACACGCTGTTGTGGGAGACATTGGAGGCTTCGAAAAAAATATTCCAATCCTCTGATAGGTTATGGAGACCGGGATGTGCTGCATCTGGACAAGGATGGAGACGGGAAACTAAATCGCAACGATGCTTCCGGCATTCCGGTGTTTATGGTCGATCAGGATGGAGAAGAAGAAATCATCCACTATTTAGGAGATGGGAGAGATGGATTTACGGATCAATCCGGGCGGAATGAATTCAGTATTGCCACCAATCCATCCTCTGCCAGCAATGGAAGTAAACTGAGAGATCCAATCTCTCGGCTAAATGGGCTACAAATAAAAGTATTGAGTCAGACGGACAGTAGTATTACATTTTTTTATAAAGCCAATCATTTTCAGATTGACCGAAATGTAAGATGGAGTGGCATAGTAGAATTAAATGACAGTTTGACCCTAATTCAAAACACGGATATGTACCTGGTTCCATCCGCTACCTTTTTGAAGATGAACGATACCTTTCCCGGAGGGCATTTACAGATTCGCGCTGGCGGAAAGCTATTCATGCAAAGAGGCAGCACACTGACAATTCAGAATAAGGGCACCTTGACCCTACACCCAGGTGCGAAGATTTATATGGAGAAAAGATCCCGGATTGTGATTGAAAAAGGTGGGAGGATGAACTACCTTCAGGGGCAGGTGGTCTTTCTTGGGAAGGGAAGTAAAATAGTGGAATATCCTTAGACGCAAATGGGCTTGCACCAAGCAGACGCTTGCACCAAGCAGACGCTTGCACCAAGCAGATGCTTGCACCAAGCAGATGCTTGCACCAAGCCGGGGCATCCCCCCCTTCCTCAAGGGCATCCCTTCACCACAATCTCATGGATCATTGAAATATAATAAGTGGAATTGGGTGCCTTCTTCACATCATT
>CANHCC010000035.1 GCA_947459115.1 Bacteroidota bacterium
ACATGTTGAAAATAACCCGGTGAATACCGGGTTATTTTTTTTACCCCTTCCTTATGTCAATTTTACCCCGTTCCCATCTGTGGTAAGGACATCAGACATAAAATCTAAAAAAGGAAGACTGGCCTTAAACCCTCTACTAATTTTTTGTACAAGGTCTTTTTCCTGAAGTTCTTTGTCCGAAAATGAATGGGAAAAAATGTATTGCTTATATTTTAACAAATCTATGGCCGGATGATCTTTGGGATAGCCTTTAGGGGCAGTAGCCACCAACTCTCCTTTTAAACCACCCCAAAAGTTATAAAGATCCTTATGCTTTAACATCTTTCTCCAGTCTTCAGTATTATAGGCGATATCCTCCCGAATTCTTTTTAAATCCCCCGGCTCAGGGGCCCAAAAGCCTACTGCCATAAAACTATCGCCCGGCTTGATTTGCAGGTAATATCCTCCTCTTCTTTCCTTTCCAGCACGCACAAAATGCATTGCCATCCAGGACTTGTATGGACTTTTATCTTTTTTAAATCGAACATCATTATGGATTCTGAATAGACTACTTTTTCCGGTGGGGGTTTCTATTTCATCCCACGAATTGAGGGATTCCAAAAGGTTATCTGCCAGATATATCATATTGGTTCGGGCATCCTCATAAGTTGATTTGTTTGCCAAAAACCACTCCCGATTATTGTTTTTCTTGAGACTCTTCAAAAAATCTAAGGTGGTTTGATGTACGAAGGAATCGTTCATATCTAATGATGTTACTTCAATTGTTTTGTGACTGAGCCAAAATAAAATTTACCCCTATGATTTTGGGAACACCTAAGCGTTGGATGTATTATACCGCCTCTCCAATTCTCACACTCATTACTGAAATATCGTCTGATGCAGGCTTTTCATGACTGAAACGCTTAAGTTCTTCTATCAAACTGTCCGTTAAGTGATAGGATTGGCAGTTCAACAGCCAGTCCTTGAGGGCTTCCATTCCAAACATTTCACCCAAAGGATTTTCCTGTTCTGTAACGCCATCGGTGTATAAAAAAATCAGGTCTCCCGTTTGAAGAATCAGATTGCCGGTCTGAGGTTTTTCGATGGACATAATACCTAAAGGAATACAGCCCTCGGTTAGCTCTTTTATCTGATCCCCGGATTTTAACAGGGGGGGATTATGTCCTGCATTTATATAAGTCAGAGTTTGAGTGGTCAGATCTATTTTACCCAGGAAGAGGGTAACAAATTTCTCCCCCTTATTCAGGGCGAAAAGCTCTTCATGTAGCTCCTGTATCATATCCTCCAGGCTTCTGGCATACCGGGACAGGGCTCTTAAACTTGCCTGTACAACTGCCATTACAAGTGCCGCACTGATACTTTTACCCGCCACATCGGCCATGCAGAATATGTAAGCATTCTTACCACAGGGAATCAGGTCATAAAAGTCTCCTCCAATCTGTTGATGTGGAATATTTCGAGCTTCAACCGAAAGCCCTTTAGGCGTATCAAACACCGCTGGGAGCAGGAGTTGTTGAATACTTTCTGCCAAAGCAAGTTCTCGCTTTAAAGAAGCCTGAGCGACATGTTCTTCAAATAAACGACGATTTTCAAGCGCCATAGCCAGCATACCTGCCACGGTTTGCATAAAGATCAGATCATTTTGAAGTTCCTGTTCTGACTGGGCAAAATCTCCAACCAGCAAGTATCCTTCGGTCCGTGAGTTGCCCTGAAGGCAGATCACATATTCGATACCAGCCTGGTATAAAAAAGGCTGATGATCCTTTCGAACGGGGACAGGTCTATGAATTGCCGGTCCCAGTTGAAGGAGTTCAAGATGGATATTGGTATCGTCCCTGAGGGCTTTCGTAAAGGTCAGCGCCAGCACAGGTTCTTTTGCCAGATACAACCCAAGTTTGCCTATACCTAACTGCCCAACCAGGGTCAGAGCAGCGACGCGGGTCATTTGTTCAGGCGTATAATTGCTATTAATAACCCTGACGATATCTAATAAAGAATCTGACTCCTGTCGTTTTAACCTCAGGAGTTGATCGGTGGAGGCATTATGATAGGCGTTGTTGTTCATGCTTTTTCTCGTGGGTCCAGAGCATCTCTCAGTCCATATCCGATAAGATTCAAAGATACGACTAAGACTACGATAGCCAAGCCCGGGAAAATGGCCAACCATTGCCCCCCGCTTAGAACAATCTGTAAATATCCTTCCTGAAGCATATTTCCCCAACTTGGCATCGGTGGCTGTATACCAATACCCAAAAAGCTCAAACCGGATTCAATCAATACGGCGGTAGCGAAACAAGAGGCAGAGACCAGAATAACCGGACCGGCCAAATTAGGCAGGAGATGAAAAAACAGAATCCTTGGGATGGAATACCCAAGGGTCTGAGCGGCTTCAATAAATAGACTTTCCCGAAGACTCAAAACAGAACCTCTGACCATTCTGGCCACATCTACCCATAAGGTAAAACCAATGGCTAAGAAGACCTGCCAAAATCCTTTACCAAAAACAAAAGACAAAACCATAGCCAGTAACATAGAGGGCAAAGACCAAATAATGGAAATAAACCCCTGAATCAGCTTGTCCACCCATCCGCCAAAATACCCGGCAATAATGCCAAGTGGCAATCCAATGAGCAAACTGATACCAACTGCGGCTAAACCTACCCCAATACTGACTCTTCCGCCTTTAAGTAAGCGACTCCACACATCTCTTCCCAGGGCATCCGTTCCCATCCACCAGGTTATTTGAGTGAAGGAAGTCTGATGTAAGTCCATTTCCATTTGATGCAGGGATTGGGAGCAGTACTTTCCCTGTTCTGTCCAGATACAGGAATTGGCATGAAGGAGATAAGGCTTTCCATTTTGTTTTAGGCAGGCGGCATTGAACGGCTCCTCCGGGTCCGGATGATACAATATCACAGGCATCAGAAAATATCTGGTTTCATTTTGAAAGGTATTAACCCAAAGTGAATCCTGAGCGATGGTCAGTTGCGTGGAGTCGGATAATCTTAACAGCTGAAATTCGGCAGGCTTTCCGGAAAACAGGGACTCCCAAAGCCCATAAGATTCTGAACGATTGCGAATTTTAAGAAATGGTGCATGCGTGCCGGGAGAGACCCTGACGGCATCATGAATCTGAACTGAAGCATACGGGCTTGAATCGGTAGACAAAATTTGAGCCAGGAGGGTGGTCAATATAAAAAACAGAAAAAGGCCTAATCCGATCAGGGCGGGTCTATTCTGTTTAAAAATGTTCCAAACCCTCAAGAGCGTCATCTCCTGCCGGAATGTTTGAGCAACCCTTCTTTAGTTGCCAGGTAGTGACAGGCGCGCATGTTGTCCGCATCATACATGGTAGTGCGGACATAATCCTTCCTATCTTCATCAAATTGCATAACTTGAACCAATCTTTGCGCAATTAAAGTTCTCAGTTCATCTTTTACAACCGATTCCGGCAACCCGGATTCCTCCACGATTCGATCGAAAGGCTCCACAAAATATAGCGTGTCTAAAATGGCAAATTGATCAGAATTCAGTTCCATAGGCGATTCATGGGGTAAAGTTAATGCTAAAGGGCTAATGCAGCGGTTTAAAATCGAGTGAATTAACAGGTGGCATTTTCAAGTGGCGGCAAATTTTTCCCATTTTAATTACCCTAATAAAATCCTGAAGCCGTCCGTTATTGACCCAATGATACGAGAGACAAAACCTACCTTCTTCGCAATTGCCGGCGCAGCGACTTTCCTGATCTTGTTTTACCAGGAAATACCGGGTCTGAATTATCTTCTGTTCTCTATTGGCATTACCGTGTTTCAGGTCCTGGTAAAACCGCAAGCCTTTAAGCAGAAACCCGTGATTTTTGTTTCCGTGGCTTTAGGGCTGGCCTCAGGATCCGTTGCCTGGCAGGCTTCTCCTCTGGGGGCAATATTGACTTGGGTATTTTTATTGCTTCAGGCTGCCTTCCTGCTTAATCCGGGATTATCGACCTTGCACATTGGACTGAAGCAAGCTCTACTTAACCTTTTGAGCAGTATCCAGGGCTTGTTTAAACTTAATCTGGGCTTGAAGTCTGGTATGTTTTCCTACTTGAAAAATGGGGTTCTGTTCATCTTGCCCATTCTTCTCATTCTGATCTTTTGGTTTCTGTATTATCCATCCAATCCCTATCTGATTGAGATCAATGAAAAGCTCATCGCCCTTCGTCTGTTGATTTTTGGGAAATTATTTGAGTTCATTTCTTTGGATGCCTGCATGTTTTTCGGTTGGGGTCTCATCCTTTGCTTGTCCATGTTCCATCTGTTTCAGCAAAAGGCCGGAAATCCATTTTCCTGGACGCTGTCAAGGGCAGATCTTAAAAAAAAACATTCGTTTTATTTTTTGGATTTGAGTGGTTTACTGGGCTCTACCCTTGCCAATGAAAAAGTGACCGGCTTGTTTCTGATGGGTTCGTTGAATGTGATTTTAGGCGTTGTTAATCTGACGGATATTACCTGGATCTGGTTTGGATTTCAGGTACCAGATCCGTTCAGCCTGAAGGCGTTTGTGCATGAAGGAACCTGGAAACTTCTTTTGAGCATTATCCTTTCTTTGGTTATTATCCTATATTACTTTCGGGGGAGTCAGAATTTTTATTTAAAATCTTTGTGGTTAAAAAGACTTGCTTTGATCTGGATTGTGCAGAATGGGATATTGCTGATTTCCCTTTTATTGAGAGATATACATTATATCAGCTTTCATGGCATGGCCTGGAACCGTATGAATTTACTGGTGTTTATTACCCTGACAGCATCAGGTCTGATTGGGATGTTTCTTAAAGTAAAAGATCGAAAGAACCTGGCTTTTCTTTTTCAACAAAACGGAATTGTAGCCAGTATTGTGCTTATCATTTATAGTTGGCTTCCGATAGACACCCTCATGATTCGTTATAATCTGAATCATCGAAATTCGGGCGAGGTAGATGTTTATTTTTATTTTGGAGCCGGGGCTAATGCCTTGCCTCTGATTCAAGCCGGGCAGGAAAAGATTCGGCTACAAATTGAAGCGCATCAAAGGAATAAAGTGAAATGGATTCGGTACGAAAACATGGATCAGTTTAAGGAGAGTTATCAATACTTTCTGAAAGAGTTTATTCGAGACTATTCTCAACTAAGCCTTTTGTCCTCAAATTACCGGCATGAACAGACCTGGCAATCTTTGAAATAAGTCATTTTCAGAAAGTTTTTGGAATTACCATTCTTCCCAATATCTCCCTAATTTTAACCCATTGGAAACCTCACCTGTTCTGTTTCTCAACACCTGGTATCCTAACCGGGAAGATCCCTGGCTAGGGTTGTTTATTCGTAAACATGCACGAGCCTTATCTCTGAAGCATCCGGTCATTTGCCTATATGTAAAATCTGCATCCGTTGGGCAAATAGAATGCGAATGGGAGGAGTCCCCGGGTTATCTTGCGTTAAAAGCCTATTACCCCAGGGTTGCAAGTGGCGTGCCGGTTTTGGGCTCATTCATTCGGGTCCTGGTCTATCCCTGGTTTAGTTACCAGGCATGGAGAATGTTGAAACGCAAGGCAGGCATTTCCATGCCATCCCGGGTGGTCATGAATGTTACAGGACCTTTAGCCTGGCTAGCAGCCTTTCTAAAAATTCGTTATGCCATCCCCCTCTATTGGATAGAGCACTGGAATGCTTATCTGCCGGGAGATCCTCGTTTTTCAGGACTAAATATTCGTCTCCAGGCGTGGATCCTTCAGTTGTTTTCGTCCTCCACGGCTGCCGTTTCCTCTTTCCTGGGCCAGGGAATGAAAAATCATGGCCTGGGTAAAAAACTTATTATCATTCCCAATGTGGTAGATGCCGCTTTTTTTGATTTAAAGCCTAAAAAAACATCTGCCAATATTCGACTGGCGCATATCTCAAACTTTGCACCCTTCAAGCAAGCGGATAAAATTCTGGAAGCAGTAAATCAAGTTATGCAGGAAAGACAGGATTTTGTCTTTGAGTTTATGGGACTGGAATGTCCTGCCAAGGAAGCCCTAAAACAGAGGGCATCCCGTATGGGTCTTTATCCCGGGAAAATATCATTTCTCCCCCCTCTGCCGGAGAAGGAGATGCCGGCCTACCTTTCAGAATTATGCGGAATTGTGGCTTATAGCACAATGGAGAGTCAGGGAGTCGTGCTGCTAGAAGCATGGGCTGCGGGCCTTCCGGCAATTGGAAATCCCAATATGGGGGCTTGGGAAAACGGCCCGGACTTTGGAAAAATTTCAGCTAACCCCAAAGATATTTATTCCTTGAAGCAAGCCATACATCATTTATTAGATCAGGTGCCTGAATATAATTCTGAAGCAATTTCAAATCATCTCAAGCATCAAGTATCAGAACAGGCAGTAGGAGAAAAGCTTCGGCAGTGGTTGGGGATTAACTAAAAGGAATATTGGAGTTGGAATAAAAGATTTTGGGGATTGCCTACCTATCGCCCCACCTGCTGACCTTAATCAAAGTAAGTTCGAGAGAATGTTCGGGAAATAGCATAGACTTCATCTTGAAAATTATCACTCTCTGCATATACCCAAAGTTACTCGATGGGTTCTTGTCAAAATTCGGCAAAATAAGATGATCGCTTAAGGTCTTAATCAACAAACGGGGATAAAAAAACTAATTACAACTTTTGGTAAAAGCAGGATCCTTAAAGAACAGTCAGATGTCTGTCTGCATTAATTTCAGAATTGACCCTGCCGGATTTAAGCCCTTCAGGAAAGTATTGAATTCGTCCTATAAGAACATCCCTCAATACTTTCCTTTTCGTTAAGCGCCGGATCAATGATCATTCAGGGGCAATCCTCTTTTCTGAAACTCCGGCCAGTTTAGATATTCCGGGGCTACTCGATGCTCTTCCATGGTGATACAATCCGCCACAGGACAGACCAATTTACAAAGATTACACCCCACACATTCTTCTTCTTTCACAGTGTAATCGTTATAAGGGAATCCATCTTTTTTGGCAATAGCCTGATGAGAAGCGTCCTCACAAGCGATATAACACAAACCACAGTGGATACAGGCATCCGGATTGATTTTTGCCGTCACATGGAAATTCAAATCGAGGTCTTCCCAATGGGTCATTTTGGGCACAGATTTCCCAATAAAATCTTCCAGTTTTTCAAAGCCTTTTTCATCCATCCAGTTGCTCAAACCGGATGTCAAATCGTCTATGATACGGAAGCCATATTTCATCACTGCGGTACATACTTGTACATTGCTTGCACCAAGCAATAAAAACTCTGCAGCATCTTTCCAGGTGGAGACACCACCAATTCCGGAAACAGGAACTTTTGCAGTCAATGGATCTTGAGCAATGGTGGTAAGCATTTTCAATGCGATGGGCTTTACTGCAGGCCCGCAATACCCACCAAATACAGACTGCCCGCCCACATTAGGATTCGGGACAAGCGTATCTAAATCCACCCCGGTTACAGATTGAATGGTATTAATCAGAGAGAGGGCATTGGTACCTGCCTCTACGACGGCTCGCCCTGCCGGCACTACCGAATGTACATTAGGGGTAAGTTTAGTAATTACGGGAATTGTAGCGACCTCCATCACCCATTCCACTACCATTCTGGCGATTTCAGGGTCCTGCCCAACTGCAGCACCCATGCCTCTTTCAGTCATGCCATGAGGACATCCAAAATTAAGTTCAATGCCATGAGCGCCGGTATCCTCTACCTTCTTCACCATTTCATGCCAGCTTTTACGATCATTGTCCGCCATGAGGGACACAATCATGGCTCTGTCCGGAAACTCTTTCAAAACTTCACGAATTTCCCGAAGATTTAATTCTAAAGGCCTATCAGAAATAAGTTCGATATTGTTGAGGCCGACAATTTTTTGCCCACCAATATCCATGGCAGAATACCGGGAAGAAACATTTTTAACCTGAGAGCCCAGCGTTTTCCAAACCACCCCACCCCATCCGGCCTCAAAGGCCCGCATGACATTTATTTTTTTATCCGTCGGGGGCGCAGATGCCAGCCAGAATGGATTGGGAGATTTAATCCCTAAAAAGTTCGATTGAATATTTGCCATAACGCAAGTGTTTCAAAAAATTAAAGCTCTAAATATTTTAGGATGCTACCGGCACCCACTTTCCCTGCCTGAACGGCATCTACTACCTCTTTTCCACCGTTCACACAATCCCCTCCGGCAAAGATGCCTTTCAGGTTGGTTGAACCATCAGATGCGATAGTCACTTTTCCATTTTTATGTACCAGACCATTGGTACTAATTAAATTTTCAAATGGAATTTGTCCGGCAGCTTTAATTACCATATCGGTTTCCAGCGTAAAGGTTTCGCCGGTATCCACCGGTGCTCTTCTACCTGAGGCGTCTGCTTCACCAAGTTTCATTTTTGAACAGACCAGGTGCGTGACTTTTCCGTTTTGCCCAATCACTTCCTTGGGTGCAGCAAGCCAAACAAATTGACAGCCATCTAATCTGGCAATGTCCACCTCTTCATCGGTACAAGGTTTTTCATTCTCCGTACGGCGATACACAATGGTCACTTCTTTTGCACCCAGACGCTTGGACTGAGTCGCCGCATCAATGGCCGTCATCCCTAGTCCAATCACAACCACTTTATCTCCAACAGGTACTTCCTGGAAAGACTTTGTGCGAATATCATAGATATAGGAAATCGCATCCACTACGCCCTCAAGATTTTCGCCGGGAATATCCAGACCTCTGGCAATACCAACGCCAATACCCAGAAAAACGGCATCGTATTGTTGTTGCAAATCTGATAGATGCACATTCTTGCCGAGTTCCTGATTATATTTTACATCAATCCCACCGACAGATAAAATGTAATCCACTTCATCCTGACAAAATTCCGGCGTTACTTTATAAGCCGCAACACCATAAGTCATGAGCCCTCCGCCTTTGGCTTCTTTCTCATAGACGGTTACCTCCACGCCATTTCTGGCCAACACATGTGCGGCAGATAGACCGGCGGGACCGGCGCCAACAACCGCTACTTTTTTCCCGGTTGAAGCCTTTCTTGGATACAAAGGCCATTTTTCCTGAATGGCGGGCTCGGTTGCATATCGTTGCAATCTGGCGATAGAGATAGGTTTCTCTTCCAGAAGATTGTACACGCATGCACCTTCACATAATTTCTCTACCGGACAAACCCGGGAGCACCCTGCGCCCAAAATATTGGAATCAAAAATCGTCTTGGCGGAACCTTTCAGATTATCGGTTGCAATCTGTTTAATAAAGGTAGGCACATCAATGCTGGTAGGACAAGATTTGGTGCAGGGCGCATCATAACAGAAGAGACAACGGTTGGCTTCAACCAGAGCGCCTTCCCTCGTTTCAAAAGGGGGATGAATATCTTCAAAATTCAAGCGATATTCAGAATCGCTTAAACGATTATTCTGTATGGACATACGAAAATCTTTTACAAATAAATGACCTCGCCATTTTGAGTATGGCGCTTACTCTTGTTCGAATTAAGGCTGCACAATAGGACCATACGTTTCAGGCCTGCGATCCCTGAAGAACTGCCATACACTGCGAACTTCTTCAATCATATCCAAATCAAAATCTGCAATCAGCAATTCATCCTTATCCTCGGAGGCACAGGCAAAAATCTGACCTCTTGGATCTACAAAATAGGAATTGCCATAAAACTTACCCAGGTTCCAGGGCTTCTCTGTACCCACGCGGTTGATACAGCCCATAAAGTAGCCATTTGCTGCTGCATGTGCTGGTTGTTCCAACTTCCACAAATATTGAGAAAGCCCGGCTACCGTCGCGGAAGGATTATAAACAATTTCAGCACCATTAATCCCAAGACATCTGGCACCATCCGGGAAGTGACGATCATAACAAATATAAACGCCAACTTTGGCGAATTGAGTCTGGAATACGGGATACCCTAGATTGCCGGGACGGAAGAAAAACTTTTCCCAAAACCCGGAAGTGTGGGGAATATGATTCTTGCGGTATTTGCCCAGATAAGTCCCGTCTGCATCAATCACAGCAGCGGTATTGTATAAAAAGCCTGCAGATTCTTTTTCATAAATCGGCACGATGATAACCATGCCGTATTTTTTAGCAAGCGCCTGCATAATTTCTGTCGTCGGCCCCGGAACGGTCTCTGCACTGGCATACCAGGCTTTGTCCTGACCCGGACAAAAATATGGGGTATTAAAAATTTCCTGAAGACATAAAATCTGCACCCCTTTTTTACCAGCTTCCTCAATATAAGGAATGTGCTTGTTTAACATAGCAGTGCAAATCTCTTGGATACTGCCTTCTCCTTCGGTCATGGGAAGACTCATCTGAATCAACCCGGATTTGATCATTCTTGGCATAATATTTTGGTTTTGGTTTATTGTTAAATGATTCCGGTGATTTTATTTCTCCGGATAAATTTACCGTAGCCTTTCGAAACAAGACATTGGTTATTGTCAATGGCGACGCTTCCTCTGAGGATAACTGTTTTGGTTTTCCCGGTTAGCTCCATCCCTTCATAAGAGGAATAATCTACATTCATGTGATGAGACTTCACGCCCAATGTATGCTTTTCATTTGGGTCAAAAATCACAACATCGGCATCAGAGCCTACGGCCAGGGTCCCTTTGAAAGGGTACATACCGAAAATTTTGGCGGGATTCGTACAGGCAGTTTCAACAAACTTGTTTAAGCTGATTTTGCCTTTGGCAACGCCTTCTGAAAATAATAACTCCATACGGTGTTCTATTGCCGGATGTCCATTCGGGATTTTAGAGAAGTCATTTTCTCCAAGTTTTTTCTGTTCCCACATAAATGGGCAATGATCCGTCGCCACAACCTGAACAGAACCTTGATTCATTCCGGCCCATAAGGTTTCCACATCTTTTTTCTCCCGCAAGGGAGGACTCATCACCCATTTAGCAGATTCGAAACCTTTGTCATACAGAGAGGCGTCTAAGGTAAGATATTGAATACAAGTTTCAACAAAAACCCTCTGATTACGGAGCGTTGCCCGTCTTACCGCATTGAGAGCGCCTTCGCAGGTAAGATGTACGATGTAGGCCGGGCAACCGGTATAATGCGCCATATCACAGAAGCGACTGCTTGCCTCAGCCTCGGTAATTTCCGGCTGAGATAAATAATGATAGAGCGGGGAAAGTTTTCCCTCGGCCTTATGCTTGGCAATCAAATAGTCAATAATATCCCCATTCGTGGCATGAACCGTCACCAAACCTCCCTGCTTTTTAACCTCCTGCATCAGACCAACCATCTGACTATCGTTTATCATCAAAGCCCCTTTGTAAGCCATGAAGGTTTTGAAGGATACGATTCCTTCCTCCTCCACCATTTGACGAATTTCCTTTTTGGTATCCTCATTAAAATCGGTCACTGCCATATGGAAAGCATAATCGCCTACGGCGTTTCCATCCGAGCGCCCCTTCCATTGATCTAAGGCATGACGAAGAGATTTCCCCTGGGTCTGAAGAATAAAGTCAATGACCATGGTAGTCCCCCCAAATAGTGCTGCCCGCGTACCGGTTTCATAATTGTCTGAGGAAAAAGTACCCATAAATGGCATATCCAAATGCACATGGGGATCAATCCCCCCGGGAAAAACCAATTTACCTGTGGCATCTATTTCCTGATCTGCCCGATAAGGAAGATTTTTGCCTATGGCTATAATTTTCTCACCCTCAATATACAAATCGGCTATCTGATCTTCAGAAGCTGTTACAACCCTTCCGTTCTTTATTAAAATGGACATAATAATAGGTATGCTTTTTTTAACAAATATACTTATGGAAACCTAAAAATCAAGTTTTTTTCGAAAATTCCACAAATTGAAAAGGTCCATTCTCAAGGCATGAAGGCTTAGAATCTGATGCACTCAATAACTTATTTTTCAATTGACATTTGAAATGTATCCCTGATTCATTCTATAAAGTTTACGATGTAATGAAACCCTATGATAGGACCTTCGTAAAAAATTGTAATTTTCCTTAGAAATTCTCAAAGCATTCAATCACCTCAAAGTAAATTCTACATGCGTCTTTCATCTTTTATTTACGGAATCGTATTAGCCTCAAGTCTCCTTTTATCCTCGCTTTCTGCCCAACTTCAGGAAGCCATTCAGGGAAGTCCTGTTCAACGATCCCCTTTTCTGGGCGTTGTGGGTTCTGCCTCTGAGCCGGAGCCTGAAGACTGGAACCCGATGTTAAAAAATCTTTTTGTAGTACATACGCCGGGAGTGGATGTGGATGCGGACGAATTCAAGCGAATCAAAGAAGACGCGGAACGAAATTTCCGTGAAAACGGGCAGCTGGAGGGCATCAAAAAAGTAAACGCTGCTACTGCACCGACACTGGACAATAACTGGAATGGCAATCCATACGCCAACTCCATACCTAATGACAATCATGTGGCTGTTTCGAATGGCGGAATTGTGGTGAGTGTTTCCAACACCACTGTGAGATGCTATGTTGATCAGAACAACACCTCAAACCCGGCTATATTCTCGAGATCGTTGGCATCCTTCCTGCAAGGCGCACTCGGCTCAAATAGCGACATAAAATACGACCCACGCGTTATTTACGACCCTAAACAAGATCGCTTTATCGTGGTGTATCTGGTAGGGGCAACGGATGCGACAAGTAAGATTCCGGTTGCCTTCTCTAAAACCAATGACCCAAGAGACGGATGGAATATTTACATTCTCACCGGCAATCCTAATACCGATGGCACCTGGACAGATTATCCTCAAATTGGCATCTCTGACGATGAATTGTTCATCACCGGCAATTTGTTTACCAATGCGGGTAGTTCCCGTTATTCTGTCATTTGGCAAATCAATAAAGGACAGGGATATGCCGGGGACGCCAACCTCGATTACCGGACATTTAATATGGCAACAGGACATTTTTCTGCTTGTCCTGTTATTTACGGCAATACCACCAGAGGTCCTCAAATGTTCTTTGTCAGTACCATCTCCCGTCCATCTGCACCCAGTGGAACTATTCGTATCCATACGATTGATAATACCATCGCCAATGGCGGCACCCTTACTACCAGGACCGTTACCTGTCCCACTCAGTACAGAGTATCTGCCAGTGCCGACCAACCCGGTACAACGGCCCGCAACCTCAATACCAATGACTGCCGGGTTCAAGGGGCCTTTTATGAAAATAACAAAATTCAGTTTGTGATGAACAGCGGTAATAATGTCAGTCGGGCCTCTATTTTCCATGGGGTCATTCATGATGTGAGTGGTTCCCCCACTGTAACAGGTCAGATTATTTCCAGCTCTACCTTGTTATTGGGTTTTCCTTCCATTGCGTATGTTGGAAGTAGCCCTACAGACAATAGCGCCATTATTACAACCCTACATAGCAGTAACGCTGAAAATCCCGGTACTTCAGTTTTATATGTGGACTCCGCTTATTCTGCGAGTTCCCTGGTTACAGTAAAATCGGGTGAGGGTGTGATGAACACCGGTATTGATGGCACCTCTACAACAGAGCGTTGGGGAGATTACATGGGTCTGGCAAAATATTATCCTCAGGGCAATGTTGTATTTGCAGCAGGAAGCTTTGGTCAAACCAATAGCGACCCTGGCACCTGGATCGCCAAAATTTATGCACCAAACTGGTGGGGCGTTAAAAACACAGCAGAGATTTCAGAAAAAACTGAAGTCAAAATGTACCCCAATCCTGCAACAGAAACGGTGATGGTAGAATACAATGTTCCGGTTTCTAAAATAGGATTCTATACAGCCAACCTTTACGACATGGAAGGACGCTTGATAAAAGAAATTGTACGAAATCAATTAAAAGAAGGGATTGCAAGAATCAGCTTTAATACTGCCCACTTAACGAATGGCGCCTACCTACTGAGATTAGAAGAAGAGGGAAAAAGAATTTGGGAAGAAAAACTGGTGATTCAGAAATAGATTATTCAGTAATGGATAATAAAAAGCCGCATAGGAGACTATGCGGCTTTTTTAATGTCTTTTAATGGTTAGGAGCTTTGCTCTGTAAAGATTGGCAATGCAACTAAACATTCCCAATCCAGCATGTCCTAACCTTACACGCCTCGCCTTCATCACTTCCCTTTAACAAAAAAGGCCGGGCGAAATCACCCGGCCTTTTTTTAAGAATCTTAGGATAGGATCAGTCCTTAATAAATGGATAATCGTTTTCCACATAAACATCCTCATACAATTCATGAGGTGCAGGATAAGGAGAGGCCTCAGCAAAATCTACAGAAGCCTGGACGGCAGTTTTAACGCGTTCATCAATGGCATCAAAGGCCGCATCATCAGCAAAACCATTTTCCATGATATAAGACTTCAGGATTAAAATCGGATCTTTTTCTTTGAATTCATCCACCTCATCTTTGGTTCTGTATTTACCTGGATCAGAAATGGAGTGCCCTTGATAGCGATAGGTTTTCATCTCAAGGAACACCGGACCTTTACCGGAGCGAATATGTTCAACCGCAGCCTTAGTCTCTTCATAAACGGTCATGATATTCATGCCATCTACCGCCTTGGAGGGCATTTCATAAGCAGAACCCAATTTATAAATATCGGTCACATTAGAGGTTCTTTCTACAGAAGTCCCCATTGCATACATATTGTTCTCGCAAACGAAAAGTACCGGCAATTTCCAGGTCATAGCGAGGTTGAAGGCTTCATGTAAGGCCCCTTGTCTAACAGCACCATCTCCCATCATGGCAACGCAAACATTATCTTCGCCTCTGTATTTAATGGCAAAGCCAACACCCGCACCCAAAGGAATCTGACCACCAACAATGCCATGTCCACCAAGGAAGTTGTGCTCTTTGGAGAACATGTGCATGGAGCCACCCTTACCCCGGGAACACCCTGTATTTTTCCCAAACAATTCGGCCATCACTTCATTCGGATGAATGCCTCTGACAATTGCATTTCCATGATCTCTGTAGGCAGTGATAACATAATCATCCTTGCGAATAGCACTTTCGATCCCGGAAGAAATTGCCTCCTGACCTATGTAAAGGTGTAGAAACCCATTTATTTTTTGCTGTCCGTAAAGCTGTTTACACTTCTCCTCAAACTTTCGTTGCAGAAGCATTTCCTCGTACCAATGAAGGCATAATTCTTTGCTGTATTCAGCTTTTGTTTTTGTCGCAGTTTTATTTGCCATTATTACCTTTTAATTTCGAATTCAAAGGTAAGGCAAAAATCGCAAATTCTAAGTGGTGTGAATTTTAACTGTTTGATAATTAATCATTTTAGGAATTATGAGGCCTTAAAGGTGGATTTAGTTCCGGGTATCAATGTGTTTACGGGCCCCAACGGGAGCGGGAAAACCAGTATTCTTGAAGCCATACACTTTTTGTGTATGACCCGGGGTTTTGTTGCAGGGGGCGATAAAAATGCACTCAAAAAAGGAGATACCTACTTCATTTTGGAGGGATTGACCGATCAACAAGAGTGGATTAAGATTACTTTCATGGAGGGAAGAGGCAAGAAGGTGTTCCATGATATGGTTCCTATTGACAAATTGGCTTCCCATATCGGAAGAATTCCGGTGGTTGCGCTTTTACCAACCGATACAGATCTGATTCGGGAGGCCGCCAGTTTTCGGCGCAAATATCTGGATGCCCAAATTTCTCAATACGATTCCAATTATCTTCAATCCCTTGTACGGTATGAACACGCGCTCACGCAAAGAAATGCGACACTTCAATACTGCCTAAAAAAGAACACCTGGGATAGAGAGCAATTGCAAATTTGGGAAGCGATTATGATTCCGGAAGGCATCCGAATTATTGAAACCAGAAAGCAATATCTGGAAAAATTCATACCCCAATTTCGGGCGTATTATGCCCAAATATCAGGCGAAGCAGAAATACCGGATATCTTGTATGAATCCAACATAGAACCCAACACCCGGGAATACTGGATGGCTGAAATTGAAAAATCCCTGGACAAAGACCGCTACTCAGGCCGAAGTAGCGTCGGCTGCCATAAAGACGAACTGAGTTTTCGTTTAAATGGCGCTTTGATTAAAGACCATGGCTCCCAGGGGCAACAGAAAAGTTTTGTGATGGCCCTAAAACTGGCGAATTTTGTCTTTCTGAATGCCCAAAAATCTACCTGGCCTCTGCTCTTGCTGGATGACTTATTTGACAAACTGGACAATCATCGAGTCGATGCCCTTGCCAGGCTTTTACAGGAATTTGAAGGGGCTCAAATCTTAATTACCGACACTTCTGAAGATAGGTTAAAATCCATTTTAGATGCTTATCCTTTTCCTCGGGTTCAATATTTCCAGGTACATCAGGGCAAAATCGCATAACATGGGAAAACGCAAAAATCAATATGAAATCGACGAGGCGGTAAATCTTTTCCTGCAGGAAGCGGGCATTCGGGATGAATACCTGATTCAGAGAATGATTCAGAACTGGGAAGACGTTGTAGGCAATCCCATTGCTGCACAAACAGATTCAATAGAGTTTCATCAAGGCATATTGAAACTCAAAATGAAAAATGCAGTTTGGTTTCAGGAAGTGTTTATGCTCCGATCCCAACTTCTGGAGAAAATAAATGACTTCATAGGAGAAGGCATTGTAAAGGAAATACAGGTTTCTGCTACATGAGGGCCGGCTTCATAAAACCCGGGAAAGTTATTGTTGCCACATTCTCCTCTAACTTTACGCATTCCCACGCACGCACAAAGTCGGGTATTGGGTTACTGATTAACTTTGTTTTTACGACACTGGCATGAAACGGTTAAAAGTTTCCGGAGTTTGTTTAAATCAGACTCCTTTAGATTTTGAGGGCAACCTGAAGCGTGTAAGGGAAGGGCTTCGTCAAGCGAGAGCAGCGGAAGCCACGCTTATTTGCTTCCCGGAACTGTGCCTGACCGGTTATGGTTGCGAAGATGCCTTCTTCCGGGAAGACACCACCCAAAAGGCATTAGATTCCCTAATGGCACTTGTGCCTGATTCGATTGGTCTGGCGCTTTGTGTGGGCCTACCCCTGATCTTTGAGGGACAATTATATAATGTCTCCGCCTTCGTCGCGGATGGAAAAATCTTAGGGTTTACACCCAAATCCAAACTCCCCGGAACCGGCATTTATTATGAACCCAGATGGTTTAAGCCTTGGCCGGGCGACCGGGTTGGAGAAATTGAAATTCAAGGACTTAAAATTCCAATTGGGTTGCAATTATATGCTTTAGGAGATATTCGCGTTGCGATTGAAATCTGTGAAGATGCGTGGGCAGCAGACCGGCCCGGCCTTAAGTATTACCAGCATGGCGTAGATATCATTTTAAACCCCAGTGCCTCTGATTTTTCATTAGGCAAATCTGTCATCCGTCAACAACTGGTTTGTGATGCATCCAGAGCGTTTGAATGTAGTTATGTCTATGCCAATTTGCTGGGAAATGAAGCAGGTAGAATTATCTACGATGGGGAGATTTTAATCGCATCCTCCGGAAATCTCTTAGCCAGGAATAATCGTTTTTCCTACCGGGATACGGGCATTCAAATCGCCATATTGGATTTACAACATAGCCGAAACAGAAGAAAAAAAATATTCCATCACCCACCCTGTCAAGCGGAAATGTCTTGTGTTCACGCACAGGACGACTATCCCTTTCAGTGTTCAGAGCCGCCTTCAGATAAAATTTCTGAAAGCAGTGTCATTGAAGCGACAGAATGGGAATTTTCAAAAGCGGTACCGCTTGCATTGTTTGATTACCTTAGAAAGACCCATAGCCAGGGCTATGTTATTTCACTATCCGGAGGAGCAGATTCTTCGGCCTGTGCAGTGCTCTCAGCGGCCTCCATTTGGAATGCCCTGGATGAATTAGGGATGGACCTGCTGCTCGAAAAACTCAGGCATATCCAACTAAACACCCATGCGCCACTGGAATCCCAACTGATTACCTGTATTTATCAAACCACCGAAAACAACAGCATAGAAACCCTTGAAAGCGCAGAATCTCTAGCCAAGGGCCTGGGTGTTGAATTTCACCTGTGGGACATCAACCCCCTGGTAAGATCTTACACCCATCTGGTTGAATCTGCGTTAGGCAAAACGCTGACCTGGACCCAAGACAATCTGGCAATGCAAAACATACAGGCAAGAACCCGGGTCCCGGCATTATGGATGATTGCCAATGTAAAAAATGCGCTCCTGCTTACCACCTCCAATAGAAGCGAATCTTCCGTAGGCTATGTTACGATGGATGGCGATAGCTCCGGTGGGCTGGCCCCGCTTGCCGGAATAGATAAAGTATTTATTCGACGCTGGCTTTTATGGGCTGAAAAGCATTTAGAAATCCCTGAACTCGCATCTGTCAATCAATTAAATCCATCGGCCGAACTAAAACCCTCAGGAGAATCACAAACCGATGAAAGAGATCTAATGCCCTATGAAATCCTTAATTTCATTGAGCGTTTATGGGTGCATGAAAATAAATCTTCTGCTGAAATCCATCTACTGACTGCTGAAAAATTTCCTGAATATCCGACACAAGAATATGTGCAGAAATATATCCGCCTATTCAATCGAAATCAATGGAAACGCGAAAGAATTGCCCCTTCATTTCATGTAGACACTTATAATTTGGATCCCCGCAGCGGATTCAGATATCCTATTATCAATGGAGAAGATTCCTCAACACCGGAAGCTTAATTTTTACCAATCAGGTATATGCAAAAACTTGTAGCCTTAATTACCGGTGGCACTTCAGGAATCGGGTATGAACTTGGAAAAGTAATGGCTTCGAAAGGTCATGATTTAATTCTAGTGGGCAGATCCGAATCCAGACTTTTAGAAGTAGCAGAAGAATTTAGACAAACCTACCAAATCAGGGTTTGGACCATACCTGCCGACCTGAGTCGCCCCGGAAATGCTAAATTTGTTTACGATCAGGCAGTATCCCAACAATTATTTCCGGGCATATTGGTCAATAACGCCGGCTTTGGGGACATGACCGACTTTTTGATATCCGAGACATCCCGGATTGAAGAAATGATTCAGCTGAATGTTACCTCGCTAACGGAATTAACCAAATATTTTCTGCCTGAAATGGTCAAGCGGAAAACAGGACATATTGTGAATTTAGCCTCTGTCGCTTCCTTTATTCCCGGCCCTGGCATGACCGTCTATCATGCTACCAAAGCCTATGTACTATTTTTTGGAGAGGGCCTGGCCGAAGAGGTACGCCCTTACGGAGTTAAAGTTACGACGCTTTGTCCCGGCCCTACCCGCAGTGGATTTCAGGAAAAAGCCAATATGACAAACTCAGCCCTTGTAAACACGGTAAAAATACCTGACGCCGCAGAAGTAGCGCTTTGGTCTTACAAACAAATGATGGCAGGAAAACGCGTTTCGCTTCATGGATTCTTGAATGCCTTAATTCCTGTTTTTGCAAGAATCACCCCGGGAAGCTGGATGACCCGCATTATGAGAAAAATATATTCTTTAAAAAAGTCGTAATCTTTAACAACCAATCGGTATGGGGAATCAGGAAATCATTTTAATAGAATCAGAAAAGGATTTAACTCTGGTTGTTTCCGATTTATCCCAAAAATCCGAGATTGCCGTAGATCTTGAATTCGACAACAATAGATATAGATATGGTTTTACCCTTTGTTTAATTCAGGTAGCAACCCGTTCGCATTGTTACATTATTGACCCCTTCAAATGCAAAAATCTGGATGAGTTATTTGATGTTTTTAGAAATCAGCAGATCACCAAAATCATGCATTGCCCGGGCGAAGACCTAAGGCTACTGCATTCCATGGGCTGCTATCCTCAACAGGTATTGGATACGGATTTTTGTGGGCGCCTGTTGAATTATGAAAATCCCTCTCTTGCCAATTTATTAGGTCAATTGTTTAACATAACCCTGGACAAGCGCCACCAGACCAGCAATTGGCATAATCGTCCACTGAGTCGAGAGCAGGTAGAATATGCAGCGATGGATGTTTTATGGTTATTCGAACTAAAAGACTTTTTGTGGAATCGCATTGAGCATACCCGATTGTTTGAGGTCTTACTGGATGAAATTCAATATCTGAATGAGGTCAGGTATCAACCCGGTGACAAGGAGAATTTGTTAACCAAAGCCGACCGAGCGGCGCTCACCGACCACGACCAGTTTGTCCTGAATGAACTGCTTAAATTCAGAGATAAAATGGCCTCTGTCTTTAACCTGCCCCCTGCCCATGTAATTAGCAATTCTCTGATGCGGA
>CANHCC010000036.1 GCA_947459115.1 Bacteroidota bacterium
AATTCCACCACAGGCAAATGCATATGGGTTGGCTGTAAGTATTGACCCAGTGTCATCACATCACATCCATGCGCCGCCAGGTCATCCATAATTTCATATACCTCATCCGGCGTCTCGCCTAATCCTACCATAATTCCGGATTTTGTACGGATACCTCTTTCTTTGGTCCTTTGGATTTGCTCCAGACTCCTTTCATATTTTGCCTGAGGTCTGACTTTTCGATATAAACGCTTAACCGTTTCCATATTATGGGAAATCACCTCTGGTTTCTCATCGGTCACTAAATATAATGCATCCCATTTGGCTTTAAAATCCGGAATCAAGGTTTCCATAGTTACCTCCGGCGTAAGGGTCTTCACCGCGCGAATCGTATCGGCCCAGATAGAAGCCCCTCCATCTTGTAATTCATCCCGATTTACAGAAGTAATTACGGCATGTTTAACCCGCATTAGTTGAATGGCTCTGGCAACTCTTTCCGGTTCCTGGGTATCCAATTCAGTGGGCCTGCCGGTTGCCACTGCACAAAAAGAACAGGCACGGGTACACACATTACCCAAAATCATGAAGGTTGCGGTACCTTCTCCCCAGCATTCCCCCATATTGGGACATCGAGCGCTTTCACAAACCGTGTGAAGCGAATGGTCATCAATAATATTACGAACGCTTCTGAAGCTTTCGCCGTAAGGCAACTTCACACGCAACCAATCCGGACGTCGACCCTGACCTGCAGGTATATTTTTTTGAATAACAGGAAGCTCAATCATATAGGACTACAAAGTTAAGGGGAAATCAGGGATTCAAAACTTAGTACCGGAGAAGTTCTAATTTGGTACTATGACTATTTATTTGCCAAATAGTAAAACAAGAAACCATTACCATGCGTTCCCAAGCCAAAATCCAACACCTCCGGATAGATAACTCTGTCGCGCCTCCTGACGAATCATCTCAACTTTCCCCGGAAAAAAATCGCCCCGGAAACTCAGAAATGCAGCCCGAATAAAATCCTCTTTTTCGCCAAAATCCAATTGCACACTCACCATACCGGTCATTCCCATTACATAAGAAGCATTCCGCGTACCGGAAATGAACCCAACTTCACCGATAACATCCTCAAAAGCCAATGATTCATAAAAAGTTGCGACTTCTCTGTATCCTAAATTCGGATTCCCTTGAATTGGGACAAACTTATACACCTGATAAGGCACCACAATTCCTAAAGTAGGCCCCAGAGTCAAAGATAAACCCAGACGACTTCTACTGATTTTACTTTTCTCGATAAGTGTAAACGAACGACCATATCCCAGATGAAGTGGAATCAAATAATTTACCTTATACATCACAAAACGGGTTCCCTCCTGAGCACGAAACAGAGATTCTCTGCGTATCTCCCCATTTTCTTTGAAATGAGATAAATATGCCAGGAAGACATGTCTTGTTGTCTGCCCGGCTCGTTCATATTGCAAACCTGCACTCCAACCTCTGCTGAGTACTTGCCCCCCAAAAGAAAAATAATTCCGAATAGCACTACTGTCCTGATTTGTGCCGTCATATCTCTGAGCTTGTAGGTGAAGCAAACTCAAAAAACAAACAAGGCAGATCAGGCCGAAACGAGGCATGGATTTAACTGTTTGCGCCCAATACCTCAATATTAAAAATCAAAGTAGAATTAGCCGGGATTTTATTTTGTGCGGAGGCGCCATAACCCAGATCCGGAGGAACGATCAGCACAATTTTGGCACCGACTTTACACAATGGCAACCCTTCCTGCCAACCACGAATCACTTGTTGCAAGGACAATTCGATTGGCTGATTTCTTTCAAAGGAGGAATCAAACACCGTTCCATCGGTTAGCATCCCATGGTAATGCACTAAAACACTTCCACCTGCTTTTACCTGATTGCCATATCCTTCCTGCAACATATAATATTGAAGACCTGAAGGCAAGGTTACAACCTTAGCAGTATCTATCGGGTAGGGCAAATTTTCAGGAGCAGTTAGGTTATCGGCACTTCTCTCTTCTTGAGAAACGCCTGTACTCGTATCGGATTCAGAGGACTTTTCTCCACAAGAACTTCCAATAAGAGAAAAGACCATTAGGCTAAACAGCGCAAAAACAAAAGGCAGATTCTTCATGACTAATATAGCAGTTGAGGCTTAAATTCTTCTAACAAATGTAAGAATTTTTCTTCGGTTTCTTCCAGGGAGCACTCACTCATTCCCCCTGAGGCATTGTGATGCCCTCCCCCATTAAAATGAGAGGCAAACACATTGGCAGGAAAAGAACCAATGCTTCGAAAACTCATTTTTCTGAGGACACCCCGGTCAACGATTAACACCCCAAAATTCACCCCAAGAATACTTAGGGCATAATTTACCAAACCTTCAGTATCCCCTGTTTGAATATCAAACTGTTTCAATTCTGCCTCTGTAATACACATATATGCTGTATGATACTCCGGTAACACCTTAAGTTTGGCATAAAGACAATACCCCATAAACCGGGTTCTATTTTCAGAGAAATTATCAAATAATTTATTATTAATCATTTGTGCCTGAGCGCCTCTCTCCAATAAATGCGCAATGATTCTATGGACTTCAGGGGTTGTATTAGAGAACTTAAAAGAACCCGTATCCGTCATAATACCAACATACAGGCATTCGGCAATTTGAGAGGCCATGTGACTACTGTCTCCACACCCGTCTATAAAGCGATAAACGAGTTCACAGGTAGATGAGGCATGATTATCCCAAATCCTAAAATCATCGAAAGCCTCCGGATTAAGATGATGATCCATCATCACGATACATCTACCGTCTCGATGCTTTCTAATCCACTCTCCAATTTCATTTCCCCTAGAGAGGGCACTATAATCCAGACAAAAAATGGTATCCGATTCTTCCAGAACCTGAATCGATTTTTCTGTTTGTTCTGTATAAACAATTACCTCTTCATTCCCTGGCATCCAATGTAAAAAATGCCCATAATCCGTAGGGGTAATGACGATGGGTTGATGCCCAAGGGATTTCAGGTAATGCCACAGGCCTAAACTGGAACCCATTGCATCTCCATCCGGCTTGTGATGCGTGGTAATTACGATATTTTTTGATTTTTCAAGGTGGCGCTTAATTTCAGGCGTCTGGTTCATAGATAAAGTGTTAAAGCGTGCAATGGCATTCGAGATTGGACCTTGTGGAAGGAAAAGAATTCCTGACTAAAACCCAAATCCCCTGCAAATTGTTAGGAAATTTGCCAAGTTAGGGTGTAATTTTGCAAAAAATTTGAGAATCATGGGAAAAATCACGCTGACAATTTTAAAACCGGATGCGGTTGCGAACGGACACACAGGAAAAATTATTGATCACATTCTGCAAGCAGGCTTTAAGATCCGGGCTATGAAGTTGATTCAATTAGATGAGAATACAGCGGGAAATTTCTACGACATTCACCGTGAAAGACCATTTTTTAAAGATTTGGTTTCTTTCATGACGAGTGGTCCTGTTGTGCCAATGGTATTGGAAAAAGAGAATGCTGTTGCTGATTTTCGTGAAGTAATTGGCGCAACGGATCCGACAAAGGCCGCACCCGGCACAATTCGTAACCTCTACGCCAAATCCATCGATGCCAATGCTGTCCATGGGTCGGATTCTGATGAAAATGCACTTCGGGAATCCAGATTCTTTTTTTCAGAGTTGGAAGAAATTTAAATCTTAAAAAATTATAAAAAGCCTCCGATTCGGGGGCTTTTTTTTGCTTGGTGCAAGCATCCGCTTGGTGCAAGCCTGAAATTAACGAAAATCGGTACTGAGCTTAAAACGACTGATTCGCCCGTTGCCGGCATCTGCAACATAAAGCGTACGATTCAGCCAAGCCACGGCTTTAGGACTTCTAAACTGCATGGGCCCTGTGCCAGTGCCTCCAAAAGACACCCGAATATTTCTTGTACCTGTTGCGCCGGGAGGAGGCGGAACCCCTTCAGCCCCATTGATTAAAAACTGATAGACAGAATCTTTGGCAGCATCGGCGACAAAAAACATATTGGAACCATCTCCTGCAAACGCTAGTCCCTCAGGCTGAATGAATCTTCCCGGCTGCCCTACGAAGCCATCTGCTTTTGCAGGATCGGTTGCAAGAAAATCTGTGTTTGTTTCAAAGCCTGATCCATCTGCCCCGGTAAAAAACCGAATATACTGCAATCTAAAACTCAAATTCGCATCCATCATGGCGACCAAAAAATCTCCGGAATTAGAAACTACCGGAGATTGAGGCGGTTGCATCCGCGTCACGAGATTCACCGGTTTTCTGAAATAATCCTGATACAAACCAGAGATTGTCTGCACGGCTGCGGGCGTAATAAATTGACCACTTGCAGAGAATTTTAGCACATTATCATCCGGGCCACCTATCTGTCCCGGATTATTGGAGGGACCGGTTCTAACCAGGTAAAAACTATTGTCTGAAAGTATGCCTGCCTTTTTGAATCTCACCAAAGTATCGCCTGCATTTAATGCCGTTCTAAAATAAAAGGGATGCACAATGCGCTGAACAATCCTGGCCTGAGCAAGCCCTAATGCCCCTCCGGAAATCTGCCGAACTCGATAAAGTGCTGCGAGACGATAGTTGATTCCATTCACTAATGTATCGTAGGTCCCACAGACCAGTAAATCCAATTGCCTATCCTGAACAACAGACACAGCCCCGGGAACGGCACAGGCCCCCAATTGTTTCCCTGCCTGATCAAAAGCGACTACCTGTTCTAGCCCGGCGTCGGTGGCGTAAATTAATTCGTCAAAACCGGGACTAACATCTGTTAAATTCAAAAATCCGGACAAAGGCGGCTGAATAGGAATGAACGCAACAATCTCTGTATTGGCATCCGGAATTTCGATAAATGACAAATCTGTTTTCTCACCAAAAAATCCTTTACACCCTCCTATAAGTCCGATGGATAAGCATAATATCAGGACATTAATTTTCATCGGCTTTCTGAATTAAAGACAAAACTCAATCCCATGCGTTGGATTAGCCCAAGCCTTTGATGGGGTTCAATACCGTAATCCACCAACAAAGGATGTTTACCCATTCTGGATTTTACCCCAATGCCGGCGGTAGGAATCCACTGATCTTTAACATTAATTTTCCAACCGCCCCTTAGAAACAAAAGATTTTTAAACGCGCCTTCTACCCCCATGCGAATATTGGCAGCATTATCTCCCGGATGGTCCACTTGAACTGTTGTGAGCAAGGACCAGGCTTCCGTTTTCAATGGCACCATAGAGATTCCCATTCGGAATACAGCAGGCATGGCGTAAGGGTCTGTTTGTATGCTCCGGTCTGCAAATCCGGATGTATTTATGGGGCCACGCAAACGGGAGTCTGTGCCAAAATTCTGAAGACCGACGGCAAAGCGAAGGTCTTTAAAATCGGTAGTATATAAAAAACCCAAGTCTGCAACTGCAGTGTGCATGGCAAAATTCTCTAAGTACTCCCCTACATATCGCAGCGAAACCCCAAAACTAAACATGTCGGTCAATCTGCGAGAATATCCGATGCCGGAAGAGGCATATCCTGCATAAAAAGTTTCGCCTGTCCCTTCGGGCATAAATTCAGTTCTGCGAATCATCTCTCCTGCACTCAGCCCCATAGCAGAAAAACTCCAGGCCTGATCCCCATCTTTTGAAGGCTTAATCAAAGCGGCATACGACTGATTCAATCCTGAGGGTAACAACACAGAGGAGGCAGAAACGGTAAGGCTTTTAACAGAAGTCATGGCACCGGGATTCCAGTAGGCCGAATAGCCATCTCCGGGCAAAGCTAACTGAGCCCCACTCATTGCGGCCGATCGGGGGCTGATATCGATTTTCAGAAAACTCCCGGCAGAGATTCCTGCCCTTTGGCCTCCAAGGTTAGGAAACAATTGAGCAAGGCTCCTCCCGGGAATAAAAGATCCCAGAACACAGAGTAATATTATGCCTATGCGATTCATCATCCAAACCGATAAATTATGCCAAACAAAAAATGTCTTGGTTCCAACCATCGCGCAGGATCAAAAGGCGGTGCGCCAAAATCACGGGGATTGGGGTAATTGGGATCGCGGAAAGAATTCGGAAGCGGATCTCCTTTTTTGTATCCCCGACCGGTTACCGGATTAATAATCGCAGCATTGAAATTATTGAAAACATTACGAATTTCAGCAGTGAAAGAAATACCCTTTCCACTACCAAAAGGAATGTCTTTGGTCACTTTAATATCTGTCCAGAACCAAGGAGCACCTACTTTGGCAAAAGGCTGATCCGGGATAAACTCATAAATAGGTCTGCCATCGGTTTCTTTTCCGACCTCCCGAACGGGGGTATATCTTAACCCGGATTTCCAGGTCGAAGAAAGGAAAATTCTAAAATTCGTCAATGGAATGCGCCAGATTCTAAAATTCGTATCCGATTTAACGATGGCGGTAAGTTTAAAATCCAATGGCCTATCCCAGGCAAGATATTGTTCTTTGGTAGCGGTGATATTTCCGGTTGTGCGAATTTGCAAAGCAGATTCAGCAGCTGTATTGGATTTACCCGTAGCAATTTGATAACCAGCATTAGCATTGATCCGAAGCCATTTGCTCACCCGGCGATTTAATGTTATCTCCAAGCCACGAATTCGGGCATAATCCTGATTGATGTAGAAATTCTTGGTAACCAGGCGACCACTTTGATCCTGAATGAGTAAGCTTCTGCTCACAATAAAATCATATTGATCTTTATAAAATGCTGCAACCTCCAATACCAGGTTGGAAGTCAACTGGCTTTTCACCCCCACCTCATAAGAAACAGACACTTCGGGATTAATAGCCGGATTACCCAGATTGGAAAGGAAGGAACGGTTTTGATAAAATGGATCTAACCCTGCGTATACAAAGCGAGGATGTGGCAAACGAGTAGCATGCGCGTAATTAAAATAAAGCGTATGATTATCTGACACCGGGAAGGTAACATTTAACCTGGGCAGGATGCGGGCCTTATAACTTCTACTGCCTAAGGCAACCGTCTGCTTGCGATACTGAGCTCTGACGCCTTCCGTAACAGGCGCTGCAGGGTCAGCAACACTTTGATCTGCAAATGTCCCGGGTGCCCAATACATAAATCTCAGACCAAGATCTGCAATAATGCCCTTGTATCGGATTTGGTCGTTGTAAAACAATCCCCCTGTCGCCGGATTGACTTTCCATACATCGGAGGAGGAACCTAAACGCGTGGAAGGGATAGTCAGCGTATCATTCACTTTTATGGGGGCCCCAATCCAAGGTCTGCTCACATCCGCCCATTGATAGCGCTGTTCGATATGTTCCCAGCCAAAACTCATATAATGCACTTTTGAGGGAGACATCCAGGAGAACTTTGGACGGAAGGTATATTCAGAAGCATAATGGTCGTGCCACAATGTAGAAATACCGCCATTATTCACCAGGCCAGGTCCCGGAAAAACATAGGCTACAGAATCTCCGGGATTGTAAACCGTCACCGGATCTGTTACAATTGAGGCAGGGTCATAAATCTGATCTATGGTTTGACTGCGAAAAGCTCTACCATTGGCATCGGCTCTTAGATTGATAAAACTGCGACCAAAGGTCACATCCATAGCCCATTGCTTATTCATCACCCACTTATAACTTAGAACGGTAAGGCTACTGCGATGGGTATAAGTGGTCGCATTATCCAGATTCCGTGCAAAATTATATTGGAAGCCGGGTGTCATGATGGCATCATTACCAATGATTTGAAGACTCCTCGTATTCTGATTTATATTCAAACTGTTTTGCTGGGTCAAAGACAACTTCATCCCAGATTTGACATGCCAGGTAAGCTTTCCTGTACTGGACCATTTATTGTCCTGACGAGGCGCCCAGAATTCATCATTAAATCTTGACGCATCTTCTATTAAAGAACTATTAAGCTGCCTGGCAGTACCGGATAATCCGGGATTTTCTGTCCTAAGAGTATTGCTCATGAATTCATCTGAGCTTTCCGCACTTCCGCCGAGAAAGTAAAACAATTTATCTTTCTTCAAAGGTCCGGCTAAATACATGTTGAAGATATCCGTATTCCAACTCATAGAGGAATGCATTCTTTCGGCGGGCACTGGCTTATCTGAAAAATAGGTCCCAAAACGGAAATTATCTCTTAAATATGTCCCACCGGTTTGAAAGGTATTACTCCCCTCTCGAATCTTCGTAGCAACAACGCCGGAGGTCCCATCCCCAAATTCTGGACCTGCACCGCCAGTAATAACTTGCACTTCCTGCACGGCAGAGGTATTGACATCGACTCCGAAGCCCGTGCCGGCAAGTTTATCTGAGGCATTAATGCCATCAATTAAATACTGGGTTTCATATACCCGACTGCCCCGAATTTGCAAACCATCCGGTGTGCGGGTAATACCGGCCTGCAATGCTGCAACAGATTGAACATCTCTGGTGTTCATGTCTTTCAATTGCTCCTGCCCAATCCTCACCTCCGAACGACCGGACTCCAAATCCACCATATTCCTTTCGCCCTCGATGACCACGGTTCCTAATGTAGTTTCGGTACCGACCATTTTTACTTTTAATTGAGCAATACCACCGGAACTTATTTTGACGCCTGTAATTTGTTTCTCTGCATAAGAGATATAGGTAATTCGGACTGTATATTCGCCGGGCTTAATATTTTTGATTACAAACCGCCCGTTCTCATCCGCATAGGTTCCGAGATAGGTCCCGACTAAGGTAACAGTAGCGCCTCCAAGCATTTCCCCTGTCGCTTCATCAAAGACTTCGCCTCTCAGTTCTCCCTGCTGCTGTGCCCAAGCGTTTCCACTTAAACAAATGAGAATCCCTAATAAAAATATGGAGTACAGCTTCGTCAAGGTCACCAATTGAAATCTGAATTAAAGGCCTGCTGAAAGAACTGAGTCAAATTATTTCCCTTGTTTAATAAATGCATATCTAAGGAAAAATAAATTAACTGAACCTTACCATTATTACCTCTTTGTCTCGCACCTGTAACTTTAGGACCTATCCATCCCTGAAATGGCGTAAGCTGGGCTTCATATAGGACTTCTGAGCCGGTTCGGGGATGAAAAGAAGAAATCCCGGTTAGAAATTGAGAGGGAGTTAAGTTGGGGTATCCGGAACCTGAGGCAGCAAGAACAAGACTATCCGTTGAAAGTCTTGCCTGACCTACACTAGTGGATAATGTATCAATTGGAAGAAGGGTAAAAACCGGACTAGTAGAAATAAAATTATAATTGGTATCTAAGGCTGGAAGGGACGAGACAACTAAAAGCTTTCCGCCTTGATTTAGATATTCCTGAAAAGCCTGTGCTGCGGTTTCTAAAAGCAACCCGGACTCAGGTTTCCCCTCGGAATTGTATGCATTTTTATTACTGTACCAAAAAACTTTATCGTATAAGGATAACCATTCTTTAAAGGCTATGTTCCAATATTTAGGTTGATATTTTCGGTTATTATCCAATAATGAAACAAAATCATAATTATTAACAACTGAAGAAACTGACGATTGAAATAAGTTCCTTGCTGCAAGGTCAGAAGGGAAGGCATCAATGACTAAAAGATCGCCACGCTTGCGCTGCAAAAAGAAGGAAGCAGTCTGAATTTCGTTGCTGTAAGCGCCGGATTTATCTTTTCCCCGAATGGAAACCTGATTGACAGCCTCCATTTGTGCACCAGAAACCTGCTGACTCCAGGATAATCCATTCGGACCACGCAACACATTCAATAAAACGGATCCGGTTGCTTCCGGCTGATTCGGAATTAAAGTCACTAATGAAGTAGCAGGCGGCAGACTCACCCATGGCCCTGTATTGATGCGTATTTCAACAGAATCGAGCGTTTCAATCCCATCGGCATCATTCATCTGCCAGGACAAAGAAAATACTGTTTTAACGGTATCGGCCAGAGTATCCTGCAGCGTAATAGTTGGTGGTGTATTTTGTACGGGGACTTTAAGGAAGGCGGGACTTGGATCTTTCCTTCCGTAATTATCCAATGCGCGCACGAAGAATGAAATGTCGGCTATCTGATTGCCGGGAGGCACCGTAAAAACAAAGGTACTATCATATCTTGGGGTGTAAGCCCAATTGCTACCATCCAGAGAAATTTCAAAACCGGTGATGTAGGCCTTTTGCACGAACCCTGTCCAATGCAATTTGACAACAGTGCTCAACCGAAGCGAATCAGGCAATTGTATCTGATCGAGAAAAATTTTTGTCTCCGGTAACTCACCGGGATTCACCTCTCCCTTACGACATCCAGACACCAGGAAGAAAACCAGGAGTCCAATGCAAACAGCCTGTGTCTTCCAGAAACTGAAAGACACAGACTGCTTGATTTGACCATTGAATCTCATAGGAGAATTAAATGTTGTATCGGTGAATTAATGATTCACCTGAAGTTTAATTACCTGCTGGGCATCGCGTGCCTGGATGGTGCAGAAGTACAGTCCATTAGGTAATTCATTCACAGAAATCGTTTCAACACCATTGTTTCCATTGAGGGTTGTGCTGTAAACTACTCTTCCATGAATATCCATAATAGAGCAAGAAAGCATCTCTTCTGTCAAATTAGCCCAAGATAAAGACACATTAGAGGATGCAGGATTTGGATACAAAGATACCTCTGCAAACAAGGCCTCCTCTCTGCTACTTACACCGGCAAAATCTGCGGCATTTCTGGGCAACAATTTCATGTTGGAGAATGAATAATAAAGAATACCATTAACATAATCCCACTCCATACCGGTTGTTACAACAATTGGCGTAACATTCATAGTACCATCGGTAGTTTGCCAGGTAAGATCATTGACAAACGGAACATTTAAGGAAGAGAAAGCGGAACTGCTTTGACGACCAGCCAGTACACGGGTACCAGTATTAGGCGCGAGCGTATCTGAACCTAATCTGTATTCTCCAAAATTGGTAGTTGGATTAGTTCCATCATCACAATTTACATCTACAACCTTAACCTTTGTACCTGAGGTAGGGATAAGAGAGATGAGCATCCCCTCATATTGTTCGTTGGAATTAAAGCCATATACCGTGAATGAGGTATCTCTTAACTGTAAAGGGGTAATACTACCAGTACCTGCCAAAGTAACGCTGGAAACATTTTCCAATCGGGTCATCCCAAAATTTTCTTTAACAGTTCCGGTTACAGTAATCTTATCATTTAAATTAACTGTACCCAATCCCGTACCGATACACATAATACCAGCCCAGGCAGTCAAACCTTCCTGCTGAATAAAGACATAACCCAAATCATTGGAAGAAGCAGTTACAACGCCGGTAACCGTTACAACCTGATCTTTCAAACCGGAATTTCCGTTTGAGAAAGGCGTATATTGAATGTCGTAAATGGTTGTTCCATTATCGTTCACCGTATAGAATAATGGTGTTGCATTGGTAGGAGCGGGAACAGAAGGAACATTGGATGTCAGACTCATATTATCGCTCGCAGTGATATAGTATTTCACAACAGAACCATTTGCTTGGGCAGGAATGGAGGCGCTCCAGACATTCCCGGAGGTATTGGTCATTGCCACTTGTGAGTAAGTCGTATTTGAAACCCCTACAGCATAATTCAAAGTAACAGAAGTTAGGGTGTTGGTTCCATTTGCAACAACATCTGCAGTGATTGTTGCAGTTTGAGAAGAAGTCGGGGTGATGGGGTTACGCTGAATATTAGTAATGGTCGGCGCCTGGGCACCGAAAACAACATCCGAAGATTTGAAAGGATGAATTTCATATCCTCTTCCGTTATTACCCGGGCAATTATTCTTGGAATGAAGGATAATACCCCTCAAAGTGGTAATCACATCCCCTACAGTTGGGGCTACAAAAGTACCAGGATTAGGGGTAGCAGAAGCCATTCGTTGATACAGGAAACGATCTGAAACATTGATTACGCCTCCGGAAGCATCGGTAACATCATAGGAAACACGAGTATTACCGGAAAAGAGATTGACAGCGGTAACGGTTAGATTACTTAATTCAACATAAGTCCCTTCGTATTGTTCGCCGGTTGACAGCATATTATTGCGCGCTGCATCATTGAGTTGGTCCACGGTCACAGGCGTTGCACTTACGGACTGTCCACTTCCCAATAGAGTTACTGAGTTAGCCGTTGTTAGAACAACCACCTGAGTTTCGCCCTGAAATTCATCAACATATCCGGTAACCTCAATAGAGTCTCCGGACACAAGATCCAGCATATCCGTAGTGGTTGTGGCGCCTGTAAAATTAACAAGGTTGACGCCGGACCATGGGCCACCGCCATTCACTTGAATCCAGGTATTACGGCCATTGGCAATCTGGGCATTAACCACAGAACCCACCTTAGCATCCATAACGACTACGCCTCTAACACGGATTGTATCGCCGTTGTAAGAAGATGAATCCACGCAGTTTGAAAGATTTGCACCCGAAACATTCTGTATATCAAAAACAGATCGTAGTGGGTACTGAGCCGATACTTTCATAAAAAGTACCACGAGCAAAAGAAAGAGGAAAGAATGCTTCATAAGTGTTATTTAAGAATGATGAAATTACCTTTAAAAATCTGACCCGATTCCAGGTCTTTTACCGCAAATACATAAATCCCACGGGCGATTAATTGCTGATTAGCGGATAACAAATCCCACCCGTGTTCTCCTCCGGAGAACACCGTGGATTCTGGATCTGAGAAAGTTTTAAACCAGCGAATATCTTCCCCTTTGTAGTCGGGGCTATGTTGGAAACGATCAATAAGATCCCCGGCTGCAGTGTAAATACTGATTTCGCAACGTGCCGGAAGATTGGCGAAAACGAGTTTCCGATCTTCTTCCAATACACTTTTGCCTTCCCACTCTGCTCGCGCATAATAAGGATTGGGGTAAACAAATGGATTCCCATTTGCAAAACCATTGTTTGGTTTCATCCCCGGGAACACACGCTTAAGATTGGATAAAGGGGCAGATTCTAAAGATTCCAGATTGTTGATCTTATCCCCACTGTCAAATGCAGTGACTGCAACAGCATGTTGCCACCCATCCTGCACCTCGTTCAAGACAAGCGCATATTTGTAAGAACGAGGATCCCCGTCAAAACGAACCGGTTGCTCCAGTCGAATGGCATCCAGGCCTGCATCATACCCAATCCCATTGACTTTATCGTATTCCCCAATCAATTTTAAGGAAGCCCCAACACCTTCTGTGGAAGTTACCTCGAATCCGGTTTGAGAAGCATAAATGCGATAGCCTTCAAAGTCCTGTTGTTTTGATATCGGATCAATGGAAAGCTCACTGTTATCTGTCCAATAGGCAGTAATTTTTCCCTGTTCTGCAACGAGTTTCACTTCCGGAATATCCGGTGGAGAAGGCAAAACAAAGCGGGTAATTTTCCCATCACCATTCCGATCCTCTCCGGCATCCAAAACGCCGTTAAAGTTGGCATCCTCTCCATTATAAGTAATTTGAGCCCAGTTAAGGTTACGAATTAGATCTTCTTTCTGAAAATTGGAATCATTCGCAGAGGGATCGCTTCCTTTTTTTCTGGCGCAAACCAGAGCGAGGGCAAATTGTATCTTTTCCCCGGGCTTAACTCTTGCAAAATTCCCAATGGATATCAGACTCGAACGGTTGTTGGGCTGGCGAATAAAATCCTTAACCGAAATTGGACAATTGCCTCCCCCATTCCAGCAAGGATCATAATTTAATCCTGCTTTTAATTTTCCATATTTTGCCTGATCATCTGCAGGATAAAAATATTTAGGGTCTATGCTTCTAAATTGCCAGGTATTGTAAAAAACTTTAAAGGCTGTATCAATGGCCGGATGTCTAAGAGAATCTTTATACTCCGCACCCAGAAATTTCATGGCCACATAACTATCTGTATACCCAACATCTCCGGTTGCATCAAATTCATAAGCCGCATACAGAGAATCTAAATACCCATTCCCGCCTTTATTAAAAAACGCACTTCCACCCGGCTGAGTAATATTTATATTTCTGACAACCCCGTCAAACCAATAGCCGGGATGAAAGTTTACCCAATCTTCGGTTCCGTTATTGGTCAAGGTAAAATTCAGAATGACAAAAAAATTGGCAAAAGAATAATTCCAATTGTAAGCCTCCATATGAATATCCGCCCCCAGAGGATTGTTGTGTTCCTGCATGATGATGCTTCCACCCGGTGCAATTTTGTATTTATCAGTAAAATCTGAAACAAAATCCTGGTGAGAGATTGCATCCGGAGAATACAAAGGGTTATCCCTAAGACTAGACCTTTCCAATAACTTAGAGCCGGGCTCGGCACTAAACTCAAAATTGGAAGCACCTGTTGAATAACCTCTGGAATCATCTGCCGCTCCGGTGGTTACAGCCAGGGTGGTTCCGCCTAATTCACATCCTAACCATAATCCCCCCTGAAACACATGTTCGATTCCGGATTCTGCCGGAAACTCGCAGGAGGACTGACCTTCCAAATCAAACTTACCACTAAAGGCATTTCCAATAAGCCCCAGGTTGGATACCGTCAGACGAATATTACCGGACTTGGTCAGTTTATCGTCTGTAAACCCCTGTCCCAGTACCGATAATACCAGAAAGTTATTGAGGATCAGGAAAAAAAACAGGCGCATAAATTTCGACGCAAAATTATTCTTTGAATGTTAAGTTCCGGTTAATTAAGGATAAACTTAAAACTTTATGATTTTTCTGGTAACCGGCAATTGACCCTCTTCCTGAATTTTGAGGAGGTAAACGCCGGCTTGAAGACTACCTACCGAAAGATTACTTTGTCCTCCCGCATTGGAGTTCAACTGGTTTTCAGAGTAAACGACCCTTCCGTTAACATCCAATAATTCAATGAAACAGGATTTTTGTAAACCCGTACCCAGTTTTTTGACATTTAACACCCCATGAACAGGATTGGGAAATACCTGCCAGTTAAAATCCCCGCGAATTTCGTTTTCAACGGAAACAACAGAAGGTTGAAATACCAAACGGGTAGTAATCGGCAAATGATCGGACATACCATAAAGTGCAATGGCCACAGATGTAGGAACAGCAGTATTAGCGGGGGAAGTCAAAGACTGATTAAACCGAATACCATCCTGCCCGACAATGCTGTAGGAACCTGGTAAGTAATGCACCCGGCTTATATTATCCCGAATACTTTCATTAATCAACATATGATCTAACCGGTCATCCATCCCCCCATTTGACCCCCCATCCGGTTCACTACTGGTGCGGGTAGATTGGGTAAACCAATTCGAGAAAGCCGAATTGTTGTTCCAATTTCCGAGTTGATTAACCGGGTCTATCATTCTCACCCCGGCATTCGCATTTAACAGCTGCTGAAAACACCCCTCCTGAGAAGCATACACATTAAAATCCCCCATCACCATGTAATTCCCGGGAACAGGTCTTGCATTCAACCAATTCACAATGGCCTGACTCATCGCAACCCGATCCAGGGAATCAGATGGCGTATTGCCGGCTTTAAGATGGGCCAATATCACCGTCAGAAAAGTGGTATCCTGGCTTTGGGAGAGTGTGGGATCATTGTAATACAAGACATAAGCATTGATCTCCCGAACGGCAGTTGGAATGGAATACTGTGCTTTCATTCTAAAATAAGCAGAATCATAATACAGCATATTGGCCACAGGAGAACCATTAGAATTCGAAAAAACGGCCCTGGTAAATGAGGGAGACAAACGCGGTTTAAGAACAAGATTTAAAATATTATCTGCATTTGTGGACGGGGGATTCAACTCATTAACCCCCAAAATCTGAGGCTTCACAAAATTGACAATGGTATCCAAATAGGCATTTTTTGTCTGATAATTTGAGGCACTGGGGTATTGAAGTAAGTTATAAACCATAACTTTCAGGGTATCCTGAGCATGGATTTTAACAGGCAAGGCAAGCAGGCTATTTACAAGCAAAAACGCCAATAAATAAGTCTTAATGGGCATTATAGGAGAGCAGAAATTTCGTTTCATAGCAGGCTTACCGTGATAGAGGCGTTAGTATGGATGTACAAAATTAACTTATTTCCTGATTGTGGGGGTTTCCTGGAGATTTCGGGATAAAACAGAAGAAAATGCGGGCATATAAGAGGTAAAATTCAAACCCGAAGGCATTATTTTTCGTAACTTTAAGGTTTAATTTATTTTTATGACAGTTTCTAGAGACAAAGTGGTAACGCTAACCTATGAACTCCGCAACGCCGGAGGGGATTTGGTGGATACCGCTACCCACGAACAACCCTTCGCTTTTATCCATGAGAGTGGCATGACACTTCCGGATTTCGACCGCAATCTGTCCGGATTAAAAGCAGGTGATGAATTTAACTTTGTACTGAGCGCTCAGGAAGGATATGGAGAGGTGGAAGAAGAAGCCATCGTTGCCATTCCGAAAAGTATTTTCGATGGACCAGACCTTCCGGATAATCTTTTGATTGTCGGGAATGTGTTACCCATGCAGGATCAGAATGGCAATCCGCTCAACGGAAAAATCGTCGCCATTGCGGAAGACACCGTGATGATGGATTTTAATCATCCTCTGGCTGGCAGCAGCCTGCATTTCACAGGTAAAATCCTTGAAGTTCGGGAAGCTACCCCTCAGGAAATTGACCACGGCCATGTTCATGCCGGAGGACACGATCATTAATAAACTTTTTTAGTATTAAAAACGCCTGTGTGGTTAAACCCTGCACAGGCGTTTATTTTTGTACGCTCAATTCTCCTTGAGAAAAAGCCTTCTCGAATAAGATTTTCCCAACTGAGTCAAGGACCTCAATTTTTAATTCCCGGGAACCCTTCGTTCCCGAAATACTAATTCTCCCATAATTGGCTTGTGTCACCAAAGAGCCTGGTACGCGCATCGGATTGTTCCCTTCTTTGGTCTCCCCTACCTTCTCAAAAACGCCGGAGGTCAAAGGGGAGCAGGTAAAATCATATAAGGGATATAATCCCGGCCGGTCTAGCTTCAAAAGCTCAGTAAAATGTCTATCTCCGCTTAGAAACAAAACCCCACTTACACGATACGCCTCCAAAAAAGTCATCAAATCCGCCTGATCTTTAGGGTACAACGAAAGCGTTTCCATACTACCTTCCGTGGCATAAGTATTCAACAACTGATTCCCATTTACGATGATTTTAAATGTGGCCTTGGAAGAAATCAATTTGTCTTTCAGCCATTGCAATTGCCCTCCTCCCCAATAATCCTTTTTGGCATCTTCTTTTTGCATACGATTCGGAGCCCGATGGTATCGGTTATCCAGAAGAAAAAATTCAACATCTGCGTAACGAAAGGAAGAATAAATTCCGGAATTTTCAGATGTTCCAAAATAAGGGTTAGGCCAGAAAGATTTGAAGACTTGTAAAGAAGCTGCTTTCGATTCAAAAGACCGATCCGAATCATTCGGACCAAAGTCATGGTCATCCCAAATGGCATAATTGGCCCGGGCCTTTAGGAGGGCTTGAAGCGCCGGGTTATGCAAAGTGTGGCGGTATCTGGAAGCGATAGAAGCCGATGAAGTAAAATCGCCTTCTCTTAAATATACATTATCTCCCATCCATAAAGTAAAGGCGCCTTGCTCTTTGGCTAAGGTGTATAAAATATCTTGAGATTTCCCGTAAGGCTTACCGGGACGATCATATAAGGAATCATTAACATAGACACATGAACCCACTAGAAACGAAAAATCGGGGGCTTGGGTCCGCCATTCCCACAAGGCAGGAGTGCGAAAATAAAGTAAGGTATCGGTTAAAGGTTTCTTATCAGCATACACCCGATAAGCATATCTAACACCCGGAGACAATTCGAACAGCGTGAAGGTAATATTTCGGAAGCCTCCGGTATTGAGCATTTCAACCCCGGAATACATTTGAGGCTTACAGGTCACACAAGTATCGGGCCTCACGCCTATGAAAATCTCACCCAACCCGCACACTTCAACCCCAACTTTCGCCTCTCTGTAAGTGACGAAACCAAGGACCGGCGAAAAGGGCATTTTTACCTGAGCCTGTAACCCCCCAATTATCAGGAGGATTGAGAAAATATTAAAAATTGTTTTCCACATTGAATGTTATTTTACCTTAAATTTATCATTATTGCAGGTACAAAATATACCTTTTCAGAGAATAACCCGTTCTTGAACCTATGTCTGTTTTTTTAAAAGCCACCTTTCAAAACCTCTTGCAGCTTGTGTATTCCGTGCCGGCATCTGCTATACAGGCCCTGTTGCCGGAGGGATTAGAACCAGAACTGAAAAACGGAAAGGCTCAATTGATTTTATCGGCACTAGAGTTTCGTCAGACCAAAGTAAAAGGACTTAAAATTCCCTTTCATGTGAATTTCCCGGAGATTCATCTAAAAACCCGGGTGAGAAGGGGGAATCAAAGCGGCGTGTTTTTTATACGGCAAATTGTTCCTAAGCATTGTATAGCCGTGGTGGCCCGAAGGATATATCATGAGCCCTACGAATCCTTTCCGATTGAGTTTACTCTGCAAGCCATGCCAGGCTCTGAAGAAGGAACTACAATAGAAGAACTCACCTGTAAGCTTTGGAAAAAGGACAAAACTCTGGAGGTTCGGGCCTTTATTGAAAGCAGTCTGCAAGAGGGCGATAGCTCGGAAGATTTCTATGAAAATCTCCCACCCGAAACATTGATTGGATTCGGGACGAATGACAAGGGAGAATTAAGCACCTATACGATGGAGCAAAAGGCGCTCAAAGCGATTAAGGTGGAGGAATGGTCTATGACGGGCGATCTCAACGGTATTTTTGAGGACTGTTTTCCTGAGGGATTTTCGGAATACCCCGATGAGGTGTTGTTTATCCAGGGTCAGTCGGTTAAAATCACTCAGCCGTTAAAGCCCTCGTGAATTAAACATGGATTCCTCTTGGTGCAAGCATCCGCTTGGTGCAAGCATCCGCTTGGTGCAAGCCCCCGCTTGGTGCAAGCAGGGAACGACTTTAGCCTTCTCTCTGTTTTTACCTTAAACCTTATTACTATGCTCACCTGGAAAGAGATTCTTCAATTTGCCCGTCACGGAAATCCAACGCCGGATAAAACTATTGTTAAGTCCGATGCAGACTGGAAAGCCCAATTGACGCCCGATCAATATCGCATCACCAGACAGCATGGAACAGAACGGCCCTTTAGCGGAGAATACTGCGGCGTCTTTGAATTAGCGCTCTACGCATGTGTCTGTTGTGGGACCCTGCTGTTTGATGCCAGAGAGAAATTCGAATCCGGTACGGGCTGGCCCTCTTTCACCCAACCTATTAAAGCCAATGCGATCAAATACATAGAAGACCTCAGCCATGGGATGCAGAGAGTCGAAACCCGCTGTAATAGCTGTGATGCGCATTTAGGCCATGTCTTTCCGGATGGACCCCAACCCTCCGGATTAAGATATTGTATGAACTCTGTTGCCCTTCAAAAAGCAGAGGCCTTACAAGCCGGAAAAACCGAAACCGCCACTTTTGGAGGCGGATGCTTCTGGTGTACTGAGGCCCTCTTTGAATCCCTGAAAGGGGTACATTCTGTGGTGTCCGGCTACTCCGGCGGACAAGTACAAAACCCTACTTACAAGCAGGTTTGTTCCGGTATAACCGGCCATGCCGAAGTGGTACAAATCACGTATGACCCAGCCATTATATCCTATAAGGATTTAGTCACCCTGCATATTTTGTCCCATGATCCAACCACGCTAAATCGTCAGGGAGCAGATGAAGGAACCCAATATCGTTCGGTGATATTCTTCCATAACGATGCCCAAAAAATCACAGCTAGAAAAGTCCTGGAAGAATTAAAAAGTGAATTTAAACAGCCCATAGTAACAGAAGTTTCGGCCTTCACCGAATTTTATAAAGCAGAGGCTTACCATCAGGATTACTTTAAGAACAATCCCGGCCAGCCCTATTGCCAGGTGGTGATACATCCTAAGGTTAAAAAATTTAAGGAGAAGTTTGGGGGAAAATTAAAGTAGAGCGTAATTCAGCGTCATACACATCCACCATTTGACAGTACGCTTTCAAAATTAT
>CANHCC010000037.1 GCA_947459115.1 Bacteroidota bacterium
ATGCTAATGAGCCGGATGAGAAAAATACAACGCTGTTTGTAAAAGAGCTTGAGTCCGGGGGCATCATGTCCAATATTGAATTAGCCAAGCAAATACCCTTTACGACTACGCTAACGGGCCTGAAATTTGCTTTTAATGATAAATTAAAAACACTTGCCTATTCCGGGGAAGCAGGGGTTATTGGTTTTGGTTCCAAGAAAGTCAATAAAATCCTCAACACATATATTGAATATGAATTCGGAAAAGGAACGGCCCAGGGTAGGGAAAATGATAAACTTCGAATGTATATTGAAATTGATGATATGAATTGGGTGTATTTCTCTATCTCGGGTGAGGTTATTAAAACAACTTCCACCAGTTCAGCTTATCAGGATGCAATTCGTGCGGAAGCAGATAAAGCAAAAGGGAAAGGTAATCGTTGCGCCTTAGCCGAAGAAATTGATGTAACGGACTTTATTCAGCAGTTTAAGACGAGACACGCCAAATAGTAGATGATTTTATACGGTTGGTAGCCAACTCCGATTTACCGGGGTTGGCTGCCAACTGAATAAAAATCCTCCGGTCGGCCCAGATCTTTCCATAAGCCAGACCAGGGAAATACCTTAATGGCCTCACCCTTATCAGCCCATAAACGAATCATATCCGGCATGTCCGCGCGTTCCCCCATTGCCATATTCGATATTAATTTTTTGTGGATGAGGTAAATACCGGCATTGACACTAAATGACAGTTCCGGTTTTTCCTTTATGGTTTGTAATTGATAATCTGCGTCATGTTCCAATACCGCATAGGGCACATCTGTTTTCCAAGTGGTGGAGACAACTCCGGCGGATGCCTGTGACTGAACAACTGCTTGATAAAAAGCGTCTAGTGTGATATCCGTCATTAAATCCGCATTTAAAACTAGAGACCAATTAAAATCGGATTCCATCAAACTCAAACCTCCGGCAGTTCCTAAAGGGGCGGTTTCTAAAATAAATTTTAATTGAGCTCTATCCTTTACCCATGCTTCTGAAAACGATTGAATTTTCTCTGCTTCGTGATGCAAGGCCAAATGAATTTCTTCAATACCATAGGCAATTAAATGGTCAAGAATTCTTCCGAGTATAGGCACGCCGTGAATTTGTAATAAAGGCTTGGGCGTTTCAAGGGTTAGAGGCTGCATCCGAACACCTTTGCCGCCGGCAAGAATGAGCGCAGAGACCGGTAATCGGCAGAAGGTTTTTTCGGTGTCATAATGACCAATATATTTTTTATCTATATCTAATACCGGAATCCTTCGAATGCCTTTTGCTGCGAATTCCTGAAACGAATCTAGCTGGGTCGATTTTTCTGTAATAAAGGCAAAGGTATTTTTTATAAAGCCGGAAACGGGATCTTCCAGAGATTGTTTATCTAATAGCCCTCTTCGAATATCTCCATCAGTCAAAGTACCAATTACTTCCTGCTTTTCGGAACACACAAAGAGGGTGTTCCAGTCATGTCCCTGGTTCATCAAAGCCCAGGCTGCTCTGCCGCTCAGGTGAGCAGGAATGCATAATTCAGGAGTGTATATCATGTTATGTTTTGATGAAGCCAGTTTTGAATTTCAGGAATAATTGTTTCTAATGCCTTTCCCTGGCCATAGGGATTTCGATCTTTCTGCACTTTAGCGCGCCAGTCTTTTTTTAAGGCTTGTTTGATTCCTTTTAGCAAAGCTTCTTTATTGCCTTCTATGTGCAGCGTATGCTTTGTTGCCAATCTTCCTTTTTGTCTCTCTCCAACATTAATAACAGGTACTTTAAAATACGGTGCTTCAATTAATCCTGAAGAGGAGTTTCCAATCACAAGGGCAGCATTTTTCAGATAGTGTAAATATTCTGATGGATGCTCGCCTGTCAGTAATATATCTTTCCCTTTTCTTTTGGCAATAAATTCCCGAATATCTGCATTAAAGACTTCTGAAAAGGGTTCTCCAAAAGAAAGACTAAAAACAATCGGTAGAGAGATTTCATTTAATGCAGACAGTAAGGCGGTTTTTTCTTTTTTTCCCAAGTCGGCCAATAAGGAAACCGGATGAAAGGTAGCCAGAATATAGGTTTGATTGGGTGTAATTTTTAAGTCGTCCTCCTTAAAATTTAATTCTGCTTTAATTCTATCCAATCCCGGCGCACCACTGACATGTATGGTTTTATCCGGAATTCCCATTTTGATTAATCGTTTTTTAAAGGGCGCTGCTGCAACAAAGTGTAAAGAGGCCATGCGAGAAATAGCATCTCTAAAAATATTGTCCATCGAGCCGAGTGTAGTTTCGCCTCCATGAAAATGAATCACAGGAATTTGACAAAACCAGGCCGCTTGTGCTCCTGCACAGGCTTCATATCTATCCCCTAAAATTAACAGGACATCCGTTTTTGCTGAATGAAAATAATTCAGAAGTTTTTCGAATGCAGCTTGCATACTATAGCCCATTTCGACCCGGCTTTCCCCGGGCTTGGGAATAGGAATCCAAACATCCGGTTTCTGATTAAATTCTTGAATCAGGGTGTCTGCTGAATTCGATTGAAAAGTATGGGCGCCTGTGGCTATCAGGGTTAGGTCTAATTCAGGTTCTTGTGCCAGCGCCTGAAAAATATACCCCATAATGCCAGCATCCGCTCTGGATCCTGTCAAAACTGTAAGCGCAAATTTTCTCCTGTGCTTAGATGGGCTCATAGGCTTTATAGGCTTTTAGGGCCGGCGTATTCGCGATGAAATGCCAGTCGCTAGCGGGTCTTCCCTGTGCCGGACGGAGGCAGATTAAATCTTCCGGTTTCAGCAATTCACCTTCCTTAATGTCTCGTTTTGCATAAATTCCTTTACGAACGAAAGGTTTGTTTAACAATTCTTCTGTTCCTGGTTTTTTTATGCCATCCCCCATTGCGGATTCTATTTCCCGGATGGCTTGCACCATATTCTTAAACTCGGTTGGGTTTAGAGATGCCGAATGATCCGGGCCTGGTAGATTGTTATCCAAGGTAAAGTGTTTTTCAAGGAGTATAGCACCTAAGGCAACGGCCGCAATAGCACAGGCGATTCCCTGTGTGTGATCTGAATAGCCCACGGGCAAGCCGGTGAAGTTTTCCAGGTGCGTAAGTGCTTTAAGATTGGCGTGCTGAGGAAGCGTGGGGTATTGACTATGACATTGTAGGAGAATGATATTTCCGGGCGGAAGTCCTGAGGCTAATAAGGTTTCAATGGCAAGTCTGATTTCATTCATACTGGCCATGCCGGTTGATAGCCATACTTCTGCTTGCAATTTTGCCACAGCCTGTAAAAGGGGGATATGGTCAATTTCTCCGGAAGGGATTTTAATGGTGGTTTCTTTTAATTCTTCAAGGACGGCAAGAGAGGGAAGGTCAAACACACTGCACACAAAGTCAATTTTACATGCTTGAGCATATAATTTTAATTCCAAAAGTTGATCGGCAGATAGCGCATATTTTCTCAACATGTCCAGTTGATGCGTTTCTCCTCCCGTATTTGCTTCCTGGTAAGGAGCGGTCTGGGCTGAGGGATGCACCAGATAATCCGGGTGAAAGGCTTGAAATTTTATATAATCTGCACCCGCGAGGGCGGCCTGACGAACCAATTCCCTGGCCAGGTTCATATCGCCATTGTGATTTACGCCCGCCTCGGCGATAATCCTGACTTTCTGTTTCATAAAGTAAAGTTACAAAGCCTCAGGTTAGTTACTAACCAGAGTCATGCCTGCAAAAAAAAGAATCTGCAAAGCAAACATAAAAATCCCGAATACCAGGCCTTTTCGACCAGATTTGTATAAAGTGGAAAAACTGACGGCAAATCCAATTCCGGCCATTGCCATGGCAAGGACTAATTTGCCTGAAGTTGCAATAAGAGATTCTACTTCTACGGGTATTGCTATCCAGGAATGGACCAGGCTAATACCTAAGAATGCAACAAGATACCAGGGCAGGGAAAAATATTTGTACCATGCTTTTCCTGCTTCCCTGGTGATGAGAAATCGAATAAAAATAAGGGCAGGGGATAGCATGGCAACTCTTGCCATTTTTACCATTAGTGCAATGGCACCAGTTTCCCTACTCATGCCATAACCGGCACCGGCCACATTGCCGACAGAATGTAAACTTCCGCCAATCAGGATGCCGGCAGATTCTGCATTTGTGTGAAACCGGGTAAACAACCAAGGAAATACCAGCATGCCCAAAGCCCCGAGTAGATTGACCACTGCCATGGAAATGCCAATATCTTCTTTCTTTTCGGTAACGGAAGGCGAGAGCGCTGCAATGGCAGAAGACCCGCAGATAGCAGTTCCAAAACCAATGAGCCACCCGGTTGATCCCTGGCAATTAAACTTTCTTGAAAAAAATACGGTGAGGTAAAGAATCATTGCCGATGCTGTTATTAGATACAGCAAAGATTGCCATCCCAGTGTGGCCAGCGTTTCAAGGCTAACATCAAAAGCGAGAAATAGAAGGGAGAACTCCAGTAGTTTACCGGCTGCTTTTGAAATGGATTTGAGCCAGTCAGCAGACAAATTCAGGACATTCCCTAAAACAATGCCTGCAATTAATGCAGCGATGAGGGCATTCAACCAGGAAAATTGAACAGACAAGAAAAAGGCTATGCCACCGGTAATACCGGCAATGACATAGCCTATATATTGTCCTTTAGTATTCAACGATTAGCGAATAATTGGCCCGTCCCAGGCCGAAATACCACCTGTAAGATTATATACGGATTTGAATCCTTTCTGAGTCATTAGCTCGGCTGCAGATGAACTTCTTCCTCCACTCCGGCAATACACCACATAAGTTTTGGTTTTGTCAAGGGTTTCGATGCTTTTCTCAAAGGTTCCTCCATTGAAATCAACAAATACTGTTGCCCCTTCAATTTTCCCTTGTTCAATTTCTCCGGGCGTGCGTACATCCATCCAGAGGATATCGGACTGATTGAGCATTTTTTTTGCCTCTGCCGGGGAAATGTTTTTGAAGCTCTCGCCACCTTCAGCGGTTGTGGTGCAGCCCACCGAAGCCATCAGTAAAAAAGTCATGAGTAATAAACGCATAAGTTGTTGTTTAAAATTTATGCAAATCAACTACGGAAATTACAGAATCTCTGTAACTCAGGTTACAGAATGTTTTTTATTTCCATCCTTTTGTTGCAGATTTTGGATTGTGTTCGAACCCTAAGCTTTTTAACCTGGGTATAAAATGGGGACGGAGGCTCAATTTCAGAAACTACAGTAAGCCTGTGCAACACCTGACTAACTTAGATTGTAGTTTATAGAAGACCTTCATCCGCAAAACTGAAATACCCGTCTTGACCTACAATGATATGATCTATCAAATTAATTTCCAGAAGTTTGCCGGTTTCTCGGATTCGCTTTGTAATTTCTTTATCCGCCGGACTGGGGCTTAAACTGCCGGAGGGATGGTTGTGGGCTACGATAATAGAACACGCCAATTGATTGACCGCTTCTTTAAAGATCATTTTTAGATCCACAATGGTAGAAGTGGTTCCTCCCATGGACATGATTTTTTCGCTTTTTATCTGATGATTTCTGGAAAGAAATAATACGACAAATACCTCATGGGTAAAGTCCTGAAACTTTGGAACCAGGTAGTTGCCTGCGGAGGCAGAATTAATAATCTTTACCGGCTTCAGTTGCTGTTGTTGCTTTCGCCTGCCTAATTCAAATGCCGCCGCAATACTGACTGCCTTCGCTTCTCCAATGCCTTTGATTTTCATCAATTCGGAGGGAGAACAGGCGGCGAGGTTTTTTAAGCCGGCGGTTTCTTTCAAAATAACACGGGCCAGTTCGACCGCAGAGAGATCCCTGCTTCCTGTGGAAAGAATTAAGGCCAATAACTCTGGATCCGATAAGGCATTGAGGCCCTTCTGAATCATTTTTTCTCTGGGACGGTCCTCTTCAACAAGATCCTTGATTCTGTTGCCCTGGGGAGTATAGTCTGTTTTCATGCCGCCAAGTTAAGTTGGAAGCTTTAACATTCTCCGGACAAATTCACGTGTGTCCTGCAAAAATGCCATAAAAAAGTATCCGAATTTGATTGATAACTGAATTTAATAAGTACTTTATTGCGAAATTTGAGGAATCATGGCGACCAAGGTTTTGTGTGTTTTTTCGAGCGTTTTGTTGGACAGGTATTTCAGTTGGCTTCTGGAAACTCTGCCGGAAGCGGAATTTACACCAATTACCTGGTTAAAGGACCATCACGAGGGCGATTTGGCCTTTGAGGATTTTAGTTCGCCACGGGCTCTATTCATGCATGTAAAGCCTCAATTGGTCCTGTTTCGTACTATTTCTTCCTATCATGAAATTGCTGTGAATCGGTATGCGCAACTCCATCATATCCCGACTGTACTGGTCGGTCATGGCGACAATTCTTTAGCCGCAGCCGAGAATATGATTGATATTAATCGGCCGATTTCACATGCAAGGATTGACAGATTTCGAAAACTACTTTGGTTCTATATCTTTAGTTCTCCATTTTTTGAATTAGGCGATCGGATAAATTATTTGTGGAAGGGCGTTCGAACGGGTAATCCATACGAAGCGGCAGCTGTCCTGAAACAACCGATACATCGGGCAGATTTTGCTTTGGCATTTACAGAAACCTCTAAAGAAGTTTTATTAAAAAAACTTAAGTACCCAAAGCCCAGGGTCAAACTCATGGGAGACCCAATGGCTACAGAGATTAACGAACATAATTTTTCCAGTGAATATGTTTTGTTCATCGATACAGATTTGAATGCCATTATGGATACCTTACCGGAAACCTATGACCCCTGGTATGATTTGTTTTCTCAGTTGTTCTGCCTTCTTCCACCAGAAATTCCATTGCTAATTCGTTTACATCCCAATACCCCGCCTGAAAAATATCATTTTATCGAAAATATTCCGGGGGTAAGTATTTCTTATGATAGAAGCGCAGTGGAAGATTTATCATCTGCTTCTTTGGTATGCGGGTTCAGGAGTTCTTTATTAAGTCTGGCCCTGGCAATGAATAAACCGGTATTAATTGCAGACGAATGGAATACTTACTTCCCCGCCTTTCCTCCCGAAGCGGAAGGACTCTATATTAAAGCCAGTCAGATAGCAGATAAAACCTCTACCGGGCCCTGGCCCAATCCCTCTATGCTTAATCAATCCCGACTCGAGGTATTTCGAAAGATTAAAGGATACGGGCTCCCTTCCATTGAAATCGCAAAAAGCTTATTTCAACGCTTATTGCCTGCCTGAGCAAGAATATGAGGGTTCGAATTAATCAGCTACCGCCTGCGGTTTGGTTCACATCCTCCAATGCGTTGCCTTCGCTATTACAACTGCTCCTGCTTCCCATACTCAGTCGTTGGCTGGGGCCTCAGGAGTTTGGATTGTTGACGCTTGCTCAAGCCTGTATTTTTCTTTTTCAAGTGCTGACAGGTTCTCCGCTGTCGGCTTATTTGACCCGATACTGGCAAAAAGAGACATCCACCTCAGGCATCCTCACAACTACTCTGGTCTACAGCCTTATTCTCTTCCTTTTTTGTTGCCTGATCCTTGTATTGCTCAATCTTTTTCGGGTTTTTCCCCTTCAAGGTCTTTCGTTTCAAACCTTACTAATCGTACTTGTGATAGCAGGCCTAACCTCTGCCGAGACCCAATATCTTACGGGGCTTGTTCAGGAAAAACGCCCCAAGGCCTATTTTTACAGAATCGCTTTTCATGCTACCCTTGCCTTTGCCGGTAGCCTTGTGGCTATCTTTCTCCTTGAACCCAACCATAAATCGGTTCTGGCAGGGAGAGCCCTGGGTATGACCGCTGTTATCCTTCCATTGGCTCTATCATCAGCCCTAAAAGGAAAATTTAAGCCTCATCTCTTAAATTCAATTTTCAAATTTACACTACCGATTCTTCCATACACACTTCTGACACAGGCCTTATTGTTTTCCGACCGTTGGGGCCCGGGCATACTTTTGAATCCCGCTCAAGCCGGTTATCTTGGATTGGCAATTGCATTTATTTCTATAAACGAAATGGTGTTTCAGGCCATTCGTAATCAGGTACAACCGGATATTTATGAGGCTTGGAATACCCATAATGAAGGCCTGTTTAAAAGCGCAGCATCCCTTTACTTTAGGTATGGGTTTCTGATTTATCTTCTCTCTTTTTTTCCAATCACCGGCTTGGTTTGGTTGATTCTGCCCGACAACTTCCAGCCTGTAGTCCCCTTGCTCCCCTGGATTCAGGCTGCCTTTTGGTTTCGGTGTCTGTTTATCCTCAAAAGTCTTCCGGAATTTTATTCTCCCCAACGCTTGACGCTTACTTACGCAGCCTTGTTTGCCTTACTTGTGTCGCTTGTTATCTCATTTGGACTCATACCGATTCTTGGCGTTGCCGGTGGTGGAATGGCTTTTTGGGGCGCCCGGTGGATTTTATATTTTTGGGTAGACAAACAGACCCGGCATAGGTCGGAATTATACACCTTTCAGATTCCGGTTTTTAGCTGGTTTCCATTTGTGTGCTTTCTTGCCACCGGGGTGTTATTGACCTGGAATTCGATTAGCCCTGCAATTGCTTGGGCAGTTTCCGGGATTGGGATTCTAAGCGGATTGATCTGGCTAAGTGGGTATTCAAATAGAGAAAAGCCTGAATGAAGAAATCGAATTTGAGGGTCTGTTCGTTTGAAAAGCATAAAACACGCGGCAGTTTAACCTGGAATTTTGTCTAATTTTACACCGTTATGTCCCTGAAAATAGAATCTGTTTCTAAAAATTATGGAAGCCAAAAGGCTTTGGATGGGATTAGCTTCTCGGTGAAACCGGGAGAAATTTTGGGTTTTCTTGGGCCCAATGGTGCCGGAAAATCTACAACCATGAAGATTATTACCGGGCTTATTCAGGCAGATGGCGGGAAGGTCGAAATTTGTGGCCTGGATATTTTGGCTTCTCCTCTTGAAGCTAAACGGAAGACGGGTTACCTCGCCGAGCAAAATCCCCTTTATCCGGATATGTATGTCCTGGAATTCCTCGAATTCATGGGTCGCCTGAATGGGCTTAAAGGTAAATCTCTCAAAGACCGGATAGAGGTCATGATTGCTTCCACCGGCCTGACACCGGAAAGACATAAAAAAATTGGCGCTCTGTCGAAAGGCTACAAACAAAGAGTAGGCCTGGCTCAGGCTATGTTGCACGAACCGGAAGTGCTTATTTTGGATGAGCCAACTTCGGGCCTGGACCCTAATCAGATGCTCGAAATTCGTCACCTGATTCGTAAATACGGCAAAGAAAAGACGCTGATATTCTCCTCCCATATTCTTCCTGAGGTTCAGGCCATCGCAGACCGGATTGTGATTATCCATCAAGGAAAGCTGGTGGCTGACCGAAGGGTTAAAGAAGAATCAGATGCACAGGAAATTCTGGTAAGAGTAGAATTTGAAGTAGTGAATAAATCTTTTGACACCAGCGCGTTAAAAACCGCTTTTCCAGATCTCCTGGTACAAAAAGAATCAGAATCCCTTTTTGTATTTAAGGGTGCAGCAGATGCAGAATTACGGAAAGCCATTTACGCCGAGAGTGTGCATCAGGATATTCCAATTCTCTCCCTTAGAAAAGAGCAATCCGGTTTAGAAGAATTGTTTGTATCTCTCACAAAAGAGAAGGCCTGAGATGAGAAATATACTTATCATATTTCAAAAAGAAATCAGCGTGTTTTTTAATTCCCTGATTGCGTATGTTGTCATGTCGGTTTTTTTAACCGGAAATGGTTTGTTTTTCTGGATATTCGGAGACAATGTGCTGGAAACAGGAGCAGCAGATTTGGCTACTTTGTTTGCCTTAAGCCCCTGGTTTTTTCTTTTTCTGATTCCCGCCATCACGATGCGCTCTTTTGCAGAAGAAATTCGCACCGGAACCATAGACCTGCTGTTTTCAAGACCCTTGACCCGTTGGGAAATACTATTGGGAAAATATCTTGCGGCATGTGCCTTGGTCGTCTTTTCGGTATTTCCTACGCTGATCTATTTTGCTACGATTTGGTACCTCGGAAATCCAACGGGGAATCTGGATGCAGCAGCAGCCTCCGGTGCGTATATCGGTCTACTCTTTCTCGGCTTTTCTTTCGCCTCTATTGGGATTTTTGCCTCAACACTAACAACGAATCAAATTCTGGCCTTTATTTTAGCTGTTTTTATATCCTTCTTCTCCTACACGGGTTTTGATTTTATTGCCGAGCTTCCGGGATTGTCCGGTCTGAACGAGTGGATCATTCAGTTTGGCATGATGGAGCATTTTCGGAGCATCTCCAGAGGCGTTGTCGATAGTAGAGATTTGCTTTTCTTTTTGTCTTTATCTACTATTTTTCTTCTGTTAAGTGATTTGAATCTTCAGTTAAAAAAGAAATGAAAAGCAGAAAGGTCATACAAGCCGCCATGTTGGTCGCCATTCTGATTGTGGTGAATCTGCTGGCATCTGGTTTCTTCTTTCGTCTGGACTTAACACAGGAAAAGCGTTACAGCCTTTCGGATTATTCCAAAAACACACTGGATAGCCTCAACCGTTACCTGAGCGTGAAAGTATATCTCGAGGGAGAGTTCCCGCCCCGTATCCAAAGGTTTAAGCAGGCGGTGAAAGATATGCTTACAGAAATGAAAGTCTATGGTGGGACTTTGATTCAATATGAGTTTATTGATCCTACAGGAAACGATGAACTGATGCAAAGCTTTGTTGATAAAGGCATAGCCCCCATTACCTTAAATATTCGTAATTCTCAGACCTCTGAAGGAAGACAATATATTTTTCCGGTCGCCGTCTTTTCATATGATGGCAGAGAGGAAATGGTAGATTTGTTCAAAGGGTCTGTTGATTACACTTCCGGAGAGCCCAGCCCATTGAAAGCAGAGGCTAATCTGGAATACAAGTTAATTCACGCCATTAAAAGACTTACCCAGGGTAGTAAAAAAGTGGTGGGCGTCCTCCGTGGGCATGGAGAGATCGGAGAAGAAAAAACGCGAGAATGGATGCGGGAATTGGCTAATCTTTACATACCGGTTGAAGTCAATGTCCAGAAAGGGGAGGCCATCAGCCCCTCTATATCTGTACTCATTGTGTTGCAGCCGGATTCTGCTTTTACCGAAAGAGAAAAATATGAAATAGATCAGTATTTGATGCGGGGCGGTAAAATTTTATGGTTGTTGGACCAGCAAGATGTTAACCTGCATTATCAGGCAGAAACCCTAAGTCGCCTGCGCCAGTTAAACCTGGATGACTTGTTTATGAAGTATGGTTTTAAGGTAAATTATGATCTGGTTTCCGATTTGAATTGCTCGACCATCGAACTGGTAATTCCTAACCCTAATGCGCCTCCAACATTTTCTTCTCAGCGTTGGATTTATTACCCTTTGTTAACTCAATTAGCCGATCATCCAATTACCCGGAATTTGTCTGCGGTAAAGCTTCGGTATGCATCCTCCATAGATACTTTCTCGACACCGGAACTTCGTTTTGTGCCATTATTGGTCAGTTCGCCCTATAGCCGGGTTCAATCCGGAAATGTGTTTGTGGATTTAAATCAATCTATTCGTAATCCGCCCAGGCCTGAAGAATTAAGAGGCAAAGGAAACCGCGTTATGGCTCTGTTGGCAGAAGGTCAGTTTCATTCCTTATTCGAAGGTCGGGAAGTGCCCGTTGATGCCCTGGCCCAACAAATGCCGACCGCTAAGTTTCTAAGACGCAATGTAAGTGATACCCGCATGATTGTGGTAGGCGATGGACAGGTTGCCGTTGGTGAAGATGTAAGAGGCAAAATTGATTTTATGGCGTTTGACAATAAAGCGTTTTTGCTCAATTGCCTTGATTTTCTTTTGGGGGGCGAAAGTTTGATTCATATTCGGGCGAAGGATATTCAGTACCATTCTTTGGATCTTAAAAAAGTCAAAGGAAATGAGTGGAATATTCGATTGATTAATCTGGTGTTGCCTGTTCTTGTTATCCTATTTTGGGGCATCATCCGCCAAAGAATTCGAATGCATCGCAACAGAAAAATATCCGCATGAAAAACCGTAATACGCTTATCCTCCTTGGTATTCTTCTGGCACTTTCTTTGGCGTACTATTTCCTAATCGTTCGCAAGTCTAAAAGTTCTTTCGATCCGGAAGAAACAGCATTTGCCGTAAAGGATACAGCTTCTATTGTTTCCATCCGGATGTCGTATCAGGTGAATGGCAAACAAGTTAGAACATTGAGATTAGATCGAAAAGATTCTTCCTGGACTGTAAATGAAAAATACCCGGCCTTACAGCCCAAAATGGATGTTTTGCTGAAAACCTTGAAACTCGTTCGGGCGAAAGAGCCGGTTTTAACCCAGGCCAGACAGAATATGCTGGAGCTGATGGGAAGAGAACATACGGAAGTGGAAATTGTCCAGGCCAATGGTAATATCAGAGCCTATCGGGTTGGGACCAATACCCAGGACAATATGGGAACCTTTATGTTATTAAAAGGCGCCGACGATATCTATATAACTTTTGTGCCCGGTCACAAAGGTTATCTCAATAGCAGATATTCTACGATTGAAGAAGACTGGAGAGAGAATTTGGTGTTTGCTGCCAGACCTAAGGATATTGCTTTTGTTCGTGTTAATTATACCGGACAGGATTCGTCTTTCGTTCTTGAAAGAAGTGCCAATAATCAAGCCTGGAGGCTAAATGGCAACTCTGCATCCCCTGCAGCTGAAACTTATATTTCTGGTTTCAAAAAAATTATTGCAGAAAGTCTGGTAGAGAAATATTATCCGGAATTAAAGACTGAACTACTTCAAAAGAAGCCTGATGTGATATTTGAAATTCAGCATTTTAATGAAAAGCCTTACCGCCTTAAAATTTGGTATCGTCCAGATCGCAAGGATCTATATTTTGCACTGGGGGATGAGCCCAATGCCCCTCTGATTAGTTTACAGGAGTTTCATTTTGGACCTTATTTAAGAACGCGGGCAGACCTAGAATAGCATGGGTTTGGCTATTTCTTCCCCAAATCTGAGAAATTGCCTTTCTGAGCATTGGTTGATTAGGCTTGCAAATGCTTTCAAAAACACCGTTTGCAGGCGGGGTTCTAATTGCCCGGTTTAAAACCATTTTCTACTAAAATATCTGTAATTCCGTGATCTCAAGGGTTATAGTGTGTTTACTGACCTTTTTTTCGGTCAAAAAATTAGGCATAACCGTGAGATTGGGATAATTTCCATGTGGCGATTTGCCCACATTGATTAGATTTGTACCCTGGAATCTAAATCCTTTTAATTATGAATTTTGTTGTTTCCTCCGATGACCTGTTAAAACATCTTCAATTGATAGCCGGCGTTGTGCCCTCTAGGCATGTTTTGCCAATCGTTGAAAATTTTCTGTTTGAGATTGGTAAAAACAGGCTAACCCTGACTGCTACAGATTTGGAGATCACGATGAAAACAACACTTGAGGTTGAAACCCGTGGTGCTGAAATGCGTTTGGCGGTTCCCGCTAAATTAGTCTTAGAAATACTTAGAAATTTACCGGCAATTCCAATTACCATAACCGTTGATGAAGATAATTTTGGTATAGAAATCACTTCTGAAAACGGTAAATACAAACTTAATGGTGAGAACGGAGCGGAGTTTCCTCAAGTGCCTGAGGCAGATAATACAACTTCTGTAAAAATGCCTGCCAATATCCTGGTCAAGGCGATTCAAAAAACCTTGTTCGCAGCCTCCACAGATGAGCATAAACCCGCCATGAATGGGATGTTGTTTAGTTTCACCAACGCCGGCGTTACCTTTGTTGCAACAGACGCCCACCGATTGGTGCGTTATCGCCGTGTGGACATTACCGTTAAAGAGGCAGTGAATTTTGTAGTGCCACAAAAAGCCCTTAATCTTCTCAAAAACTCCCTCAATGGTATGGAAGATATTCTTACCATCGAATACAATGAAAATAATGCTTTCTTCAGTGTTGGTAATACCCTCTTGTTATGTCGTTTGATCAGTGATAAATATCCTGATTACGAAAATGTTATTCCAACAAACAATCCCAATAAGCTGATTATTCCTAAAAAAGAATTGGCTTCAACGCTGCGTAGGGTCAATATTTTCTCCAATAAAACTACCCACCAGGTTAGATTTAAAATTGCAGGGAGTGATTTGGAAATTTCGACCGAAGATATTGATTATGCCAATGAAGCAAGGGAAAATCTGAAGTGTATTTTTGATGGGGAGGATATGGAAATCGGATTTAACGCGGCCTTTTTGTTGGAAGTCGTCAATAATGTGGAGACCGAATCTTTGGTCATGGAATTGTCAACACCAAACCGTGCTTCTATCGTTTTGCCGGAAGAGCAGAATGAAGGCGAAAACATGCTGATGTTGGTTATGCCGGTTATGCTTAGTTCCTATTCAGGCTAAGCACTTATTCCACAATACTCTGACACAGTTCTAACAGAACCCCCCCGGTATTCTTGGGGTGTACGAAACAGATAAGTTTATTGTCCGCTCCACGCTTGGGTGTTTCATTTAAAAGCGTGTAACCTAAGGATTTAAGTCGATGCATTTCTGCTTCTATGTCTTTGACTTCCATCGCTATGTGGTGTATGCCCTCTCCTTTTTTCTCGATGAATTTGTGGATCACTGAGTCCGGACTTGTTCCGCCTAGTAATTCAATTTTTGTTTCACCTACCTGAAAGAAGATTGTTTTCACTTTTTCAGAGGCAACTTCTTCTTCATGGTAAGGGGGTTCTCCTAGGATCTCGGTCCATTGACGGATGGAATCGTTTAAATTTTTGACAGCCAGGCCAATGTGTTCGACCCGCAAGAATTTCTCAGACATTTAGTTATATTTAGAACAAATTTAAATAAATTTGCGTTAAGGATTTAGTTGCGCACAAATCTCAACTTTACAATGCTAAAATTACCTGTTTACCTCGATAGTAATGCTACTACCCCCATGGATCCAAGAGTATTGGAAACCATGATACCATTTTTTACAGAAAACTTTGGAAATGCGGCCTCCAGAAACCATGCTTATGGTTGGAAAGCCGAAGAGGCTGTGGACTATGCCCGGGAGCAAATTGCAACGCTTATTGGTTGTACCGATAAAGAAATCATTTTTACTTCAGGTGCTACAGAATCCAACAATCTTGCAATAAAAGGTGTAGCAGAAATGTATGCCTCAAAGGGTAATCACATCATTACGGTTACTACTGAGCACAAAGCGGTTTTAGATACATGTAAACACCTTGAGAAATCAGGCATCGAAGTAACTTACCTTTCTGTTGGTTCAGACGGTTTGATTAATCTGGAAGACCTGGCAAAAGCCATCACCCCACGCACCATATTGGTGAGTGTCATGATTGCGAATAACGAAACAGGTGTTGTTCAACCGATTAAAGAAATTGCAAAACTGACCCATCAACATGGAGCTTTATTCCATACAGATGCAACCCAGGCGGTTGGTAAAATTCCGGTCTTGGTGGATGAAATGGGTATTGATCTCATGTCCTTTACAGCCCATAAAATGTATGGTCCTAAAGGCATTGGCGCTTTGTATGTTCGTCGTAAAAATCCCCGGGTAAAGGTTACAGCCCAGATGGATGGTGGCGGTCATGAAAGAGGTATGCGGAGTGGTACCCTGAATGTTCCGGGTATAGTTGGTTTTGGGAAGGCGTGCGAAATCGCCAGAAACGAAATGGATTCCGAAGCAGCAAGACTCTCCGCCCTCAGAGATCAATTGCAAACAGAATTGCTGAAGCTCGAAGAAAGTTATGTCAACGGAAGCATTGAGCATCGTTTGCCGCATGTAACAAACATGAGTTTTAAGTATGTTGAAGGAGAGGGTTTGATCATGGGGGTGAAAGATTTAGCAGTTTCCTCCGGATCGGCTTGTACCTCTGCTTCACTTGAGCCTTCTTATGTGTTGAAGAACCTGGGTCTTTCAGATGATTTGGCGCATTCATCCCTCAGATTTGGTCTCAGTCGCTTTACCACTCAAGAGGATATCGACTTCGCAATTCAATGCGTAACAAAGGCTGTCAATCAGCTTCGGGATATGAGCCCCTTGTGGGAAATGCATAAAGAAGGCATAGACCTGAGCACAATTCAGTGGGAACATCATTAAAATTGAACTTCAAAAACAATACGATTTATGGCATACTCTGATAAAGTAATCGATCACTACAACAATCCCCGCAATGTAGGAACCCTTGATAAAAGCAAAAATGAAGTGGGTACCGGTTTGGTTGGGGCACCAGAATGTGGCGATGTGATGCGCCTTCAGATTGAGGTAGATCCTGAAACGCATGTGATAAAAGACGCGCGCTTTAAGACTTTTGGTTGTGGCTCCGCAATCGCTTCCAGTTCTTTGGCGACCGAATGGCTCAAAGGAAAAACCGTAGATCAAGCGCTCGAAATTGATAATATGGATATTGTGGAAGAATTGGCTCTTCCTCCGGTCAAAATTCACTGTTCTGTTCTGGCTGAAGATGCTATTCGCGCAGCCATCAACGATTATCGTGTGAAGAACGGCTTGGATCCCATTGAAGACAATAATAGAATCCATTAATTTATGAGTACCGCAGTCCAAAGCTCAGAAATTACCGTTACCGAAAAGGCGCTTCAAAAGTTGAATCAACTGCGTGAAGAAGCCGGCCTCGGAGAAAATTTCGGATTGAGAGTATCTGTACAGGGTGGCGGGTGTTCAGGGCTCAGCTATAAGTTAGATTTCGATGATACCGAGCAACCCGGTGATCAGATTTTTGTGGACAAAGGCATTAAGTTACTGGTCAATTTAAAAAGTTATTTGTACCTCGCCGGTACGGAGTTGGACTTCTCCGATGGACTAGATGGCAAAGGGTTTAATTTTATTAATCCGAATGCCTCCAGAAGTTGTGGCTGTGGCGAAAGTTTCTCTGTTTAAATCTCCGAACAAAAGAACTTGAGTGCAGCGATTGCTCTGCTCATGAACACAAATGCCTGGATGGGCTGTAGGTTTGGTATTAATTGGTATAAAATCCGGCTTATGGTCGGATTTTTTGTTTCCGGAATCAGGCTAAAAAGTAATGGGTTTAATTAAAGTAAATCAAATTTCATTTTACGCTATGCCCTCAATTTTGTTATTTTGCATTAAAGTTTGAAAACCCTTTAACATTTGTCATGAATACGAAAAGAACAATTGCAGTTGCCAACGGTGATGGAATAGGCAAAGAAATTATGGATGCCTGCCTTCATATTTTTAATGCGGCCGGTGTGCCACTGGAATACGAATTCGTTGAAATGGGCAAAGAAGTGTTTTTAGCCGGTCTAACCACCGGAATGACGGACGCAGCCAAGGCCTCAGTAGAAAAACATGGCATCCTCTTTAAAGGTCCCATGGAAACTCCCAAAGGAACCGGAGGTAAAAGTATCAATGTGACAGCACGAAAAGTATGGAGTACTTATGCCAACCGTCGTCAGGTGAGAACGCTTCCCGGTGTAGAAACCGTATTCTCTAAAGCGGGCATTCCTATTGATATTACCATTGTAAGGGAAAATATTGAAGATACCTATGGTGGTATTGAGCATATGCTAACACATGATGTCGCCCTATGCAGACGCTTTATCACGCGTCCGGGTAGCGAGCAAATCGTGCGTTATGCTTTTGAGATGGCAAAAAGAGAAGGCTACACGCAGGTGGCTTGCGGGCATAAAGCCAATATCATGAAGCTTACAGATGGTTTGTTTTTGAAAACCTTCTACGAAATAGCTAAAGAATATCCTGGTATTGAAGCCAAAGATATTATCGTGGATGACTTATGTATGAAGCTGGCATCCAAGCCTCAATTGTTCCAGGTAATTGTATTGCCTAACCTTCAGGGCGATATTGTTTCCGATTTGTGTGCCGGTTTAGTAGGTGGTTTGGGGTTTGCCCCATCCGCTAATATCGGTGACAATATCTCCATTTTTGAAGCAGTTCATGGAACAGCTCCGGATATTGCCGGTCAGCAAAAGGCCAATCCTACAGCTCTCCTTATGAGTGGTTTGTTGATGCTCCGTCACCTTGGATTAAGTTCTTATGCTGATACCATTCAGGATGCGTTAATATATACACTCGAAAGTGGGGTTCATACTCCGGATTTTGGTACGGCTTCAAATCCAGCATCTTCTACAGGTGATTTTGCCAGTGCGATAGCCTCTAATTTGGGTAAGAAACCGGCAAATCCAGCAAGAACATCCGGCGCCGGTTCCGATGCCTTCAATCGTCCTCCAGCACCTGCAGGTAGAAGAATGATGGAATCTCCTGCACCAGTCTCTAAATTGGTTGGCATTGACTTCTTTGTAGAATCTAATCAGGATGGTAGCGAAGTAGCCAATACCTTAATGCCAATACTGCCTGCCGGATGGAAAATTACCACGATTTCAAACCGAGGCACTCAGGTATGGCCTACCGGCTCGTTGTACACTGAGTGTATTAATCAGTATCGTCTCAGAATCGAAAGTGATCAGGAGATTTCTCAGAAACAAGTATTTGAATTCTGCGGTAAGGTCTCCGAAAAATATTATATCTGTACCGCTGAGATGCTCCGTTATTATGGAGAGGAAAGAGGCTACTCCTTGGCCCAGGGTCAGTAAATCGATTTGAGCGAAAAACGAAAAGCCATTCACAGCACAGCTAAGCCCCAGGAGACTGCGGTTTTAGTGGGGATATATCCGAGACAGGGCGGAGTGGATAGTCAAAAAGAATATTTAGAAGAACTGGCATTTCTTACTGAAACCGCCGGTGCTAAAACTGTCAAAATTTTTCAGCAAGCCTTGGATAAACCCCATCCCGCTACTTTTGTCGGTTCCGGGAAATTAGAGGAGATTCGGGACTTTGTTGCCACCGAGAATATTTCGATGGTTATATTTGATGAAGAACTTAGTCCTTCTCAGGTCAGAAACCTGGATCAATACCTGAAAGTTAAAGTTCTGGATAGGTCTTCTCTGATATTGTATATCTTCTCCGATAATGCCAGAACGGCACAAGCCAAAGCACAGGTAGAACTTGCTCAATTACAATATTTGTTGCCTCGCCTCACTGGAATGTGGACGCACTTATCCCGGGAAAAAGGGGGCATCGGAATGAAAGGCGCCGGAGAGAAGGAAATAGAAACAGACCGCCGGATTATCCGTGATAAAATCCGATTACTCAAAGAGGATCTCAAAAAGATTGATCGTCAAAATGAAACCCGAAGAAAACACCGGGCGGTTATGGTCAGGGTGTCACTTGCCGGTTACACCAATGTCGGTAAATCTACTTTGATGAATTTACTGTCCAAATCAGAAGTATTAGCGGAAAATAAATTATTTGCAACCCTGGATTCAACCGTAAGGAAAGTGGTGTTTGAGCAAACGCCATTTTTGCTTTCGGATACTGTTGGGTTTATTCGTAAACTGCCCCA
>CANHCC010000038.1 GCA_947459115.1 Bacteroidota bacterium
ACCCTAATATTCGGAATCCGGTTTTATTCCCAACTCAAACCACCACTTACGTCTCTTCGGGAGGGGGAGATTGCCCATTGGTATCCGAATGTGTTACCATTGTAGTCAATACGCCGCCTGTAGTAACGGCTTGCAATGACACCACCCTGTGCACAGGCAACGGAGGCGTTCCAATTTGTGCGAACGTAACAGGAGGGGCTTCGCCTTATATCTATGTCTGGAGTCCGAACAATGGCTCACTTACAAATGCAAACACGACGAATCCGATTGCAAATCCCGATTCAACCACCATTTATTCTTTCTACGCGATTGGGGATGATGGTTGTGAGAGTAATATTGATCAATTAACCGTGACCGTTCATCCGCTACCGGTGGTAGATGCCGGTCCGGATCTTGCGTTTTGTGATGATTCGCCCGGCGTATTTCTTCAAGGCAGCATTGTAAATCCTGCTGGCGGATATGATGTTAAGTGGATTCCTTCAACCGGATTGTATTGCGACACTTGCCTGGTAACTTATGCTGTTCCTCCGGCGAATACAATTTATACACTCTACGCCCGGTCCAAAGTTTCCGGATGTCAAAGTGACTCAACCACAGTAAATCCGTTGTCCACTATGACTGTGACGGTAAAACCCAGACCAATTGTATGGGCTGGAAGAGACACCACCATTTGTCAGGGAGATTCCGCACAATTATATGCAACAGTTACCGGTGCCGGACCAAATTATTCATTTGATTGGAAACCCCTATTGGGCATTACCCAGCCGACAATAATAAATCCCAAAGCGTCACCGCCTCATGCCGTTCATTATTTTGTGGTAGCAACTTCAGATGGATGCGAGAGTGAAGCAGATACCATTTTGGTTTCCGTTAACCCTGTACCCATAGTAAACGCAGGACCTGTAAGAAATATCTGTCGTGGAGATAGTGTGTTGTTACCTGCCCATGTTCAGGTGGGCCAGACCAACTCCTTTCAATGGACTCCCAGTGCGGGCCTAAATGACCCGACTCTACTACAGCCAATGGCTTCCCCACAAACCACCACCACCTATACATTGAGAGCATTTACCGGGATATGTCCATCATTACCCTCGGACATTTTAGTTATTGTGCATGATGTACCTGCTCCGAATGCTGGAAGTGATACTATCCTATGTTCAAATGCAGACAGCTTGATTATGCAAGGCGCCTTCACAGGAGGAACAGCCCCATATGTTACCACCTGGTATCCTTCTACAGGCCTGGATGCGACCACGATTCCTAATCCTAAAGGACTACCCAATACATCAACGATGTATTATTTCACAGTGAGTTGTGGTACCGGCGTATCTTTTTGCAGCGCAACGGATTCTGTACTCGTGACAATCAAACCAGGCGTATTTGCGACCTTGGAGGCAGATACAAATATCATTTGTCCGGGAGAAAATGTCAATCTCAAAGCCATAGGCGGTCAGGGTAGCGCAACCTTTCAATGGAGCCCATCAACGGGTCTAAATAACGCGTTAACCCCCTATCCAGTGGCGACACCGGATACCACTACCAATTATAATGTATTTATCTCTGAAGGGGGATGTGCCGATACTGCTACAGTGCGCATTCAGGTTCATCCAAAACCAGAAGCTGGATTTGTTCAAAGCCAACCATCAGGTTGTAGCCCGGTTATGATTCAATTCAATAACCGATCTGCAAACGCTTTAAGTCACACCTGGTCATTTGGTGATGGTTCACCGCTAAATAATGAATTGAACCCTAAGCATACCTATACTCAAGCAGGCACCTATCAGGTTCAACTGATTGTAAAAGGCATAGGGGGGTGCACAGATACCCTAATTGGGGATTTACCTGTCACCATAACAGATCGATTGGTTGCAGATTTTACCTCTGACCCGACCTCTCCTGTTGAAATGGCAAATCCTGCCTCTGAGGTATTCTTTAGAGATAAATCTATTGGTGCAAGTTCCTGGTATTGGGATTTTGGTGACGGGAAAGTTGCCAACACCCAAAATCCATCCCATAGATACCAGGCGCCAGGGAAATACACAGTTACCTTAAGAGCTAAAAATGATGCAGGGTGCGAAGGGGTTGTAACCAAAGGACCTTATGTCGTATTTGAACCAGAATTATTTGTCCCGAATGTATTCTCCCCCAACGGAGATGGGGTCAATGATTTCTTCGTGCTCAAATACGATGGAGATGAATCCTTCCACATTCAAATATATGACAGATGGGGAGTGAAGTATTTTGATACGCATAACAAAACCCAGCACTGGAATGGCCAGGATCTAAATGGTCAGGCAGCAGCTGAAGGGACTTACTTTTATTCTGTAACAGTAGGAAATAGAAGTTATTCCGGCACCGTGAATGTGATGCGTTAAACTTTCAGAAAATAATAAGAAAGCCGGGTGAATAACCCGGCTTTTTTTTGGTGCAAGCCCCTGCTTGGTGCAAGCCCCTGCTTGGTGCAAGCCACCGCTTGGTGCAAGCACCCGCTTGGTGCAAGCCCCTGCTTGGTGCAAGCCCCTGCTTGGTGCAAGCCCCCGCTTGGTGCAAGCTTCCGCTTGGTGCAAGCCCCTGCTTGGTGCAAGCTTCCGCTTGGTGCAAGCCCCCGCTTGGTGCAAGCTTCCGCTTGGTGCAAGCCCCTGCTTGGTGCAAGCCTCCGCTTGGTGCAAGCACAAAAGAAAAGGAACAACTTAAATACCTATCACTGACGGGACATACGCATCAGCCCAATACCGAGAATAAAAAATAAAATATTAGGCAACCAGATAGCCAGCCAGGCGGGGAAGGCATCTCCAATGAAAGCCTGAGAGGTCAAAAGTAATATCACATAGAGAAAACAAAATACCAACCCAAGCCCTATAGACAAAGCTATACCCCCCCGAGATTTTTTGGAGGCCATTGGCAAACCAATCAAGGTTAGGATAATGGCGGCAAATGGATAGGCAAAGCGCTCATATTTTTCAATCACGAGCTCCCCAAGAATGTCACTTCCCCGGTCTGTTTCTAATTGAATATACGCGTATAATTCATGCAGGGTTAGGCTTTCAGCATATCCATCCTTCTGATAAATATCATCCGGAGACAGAATAAAAGCAGTATCAAGATAGTTTTTTGAAAATAAAATCTCTCCATGATCAGTGAAATATCGGTAACTCACACCAATAATTCTCCAATTCTTCAAGCTGTCCTGCCAGATAATTTTTTGCCCTGTAATCTTGGTTCTCATCTTACCTTCTTCAAGGTAATCCAAGGCAAATTGATATCCTTCGTTAATGAGTTGATTATATGAATTGAGATAGACAAAGGTACCTGGCGCAATCTTTTTGTGGATGTTTCGCTCTTCCATTACATGCGTTTTCCGAAGGTACTTGTATTCAAAATCCACCCGCTCTCGTGTTGCACGGGGCACGATATAGGCGTTGAGATAAAATGAGACCGCAGTAATGAGCATTGCACATGCCAAATAAGGACGCAAAATCCGCGTCAGACTAATGCCGCCACTAAGCATAGATACAATCTCAGAATTCTGCGCCAATTGTGAGGTAAAATAGATAACGGTTATAAAGACACAAACGGGACTCAGCAGATTAGCATAGAAAGGAATCAGATTAAAATAATAATGCCGGATTATTTGTTCTGCTGTGGCAGTGGTGCGGGCAAAATCCTCCACGCGTTCTGTGACATCAATAACCACAATAACCAGAATTAACAGCAACACCATAAAAACAAAGGTGCTGACAAACTTACGGATGAGATATAGGTCTAGTATTTTCAACCTTGCAAAGGTAGGGAAAGGAAAAACAACTTCAGTTAGTTACTTACCCCGGTTAGTTACTTACCCCACGGTTAGTTACTTACCCCCTGTTAGTTACTTACCCCCTGTTAGTTACTTACCCACGGTTAGTTACTTACCCCCGGGTTAGTTACTTACCCCCGGGTTAGTTACTTACCCCCGGGTTAGTTACTTACCCCGGTTAGTTACTTACCCCCGGGTTAGTTACTTACCCCGGTTAGTTACTTACCCCGGTTAGTTACTTACCCCGGTTAGTTACTTACCCCACGGTTAGTTACTTACCCACGGTTAGCTACTTACCTAAAGCCTTCTGCCCAGAACTTCTGTCATCTCCTGCTTCCAGTATCCAAAACTCCCTGCAAGAATATGCTGACGCGCCTCCCGAACCAACCACAAATAAAAATTCAAATTGTGAAGACTCGCCAGTTGAAGCCCCAACATCTCCCCGGACACAAATAAATGCCTCAGGTAGGCCAGCGTATAGTCTCTGTCTTCTCGTAAATCGGAATCAGGATCTATAGGCGAAAAATCTTTTTTATACTTTTCATTCCGGATGTTGCGAATCCCTTTTCGGGTAAACAGCAATCCATGACGGGCATTTCGGGTAGGCATGACACAGTCAAACATGTCCACACCTAAAGCGATGTTTTCCAGTAGATTGACTGGAGTCCCCACCCCCATCAGATATCTGGGCTTATCTTTGGGCAGGATAGAGCATACTAGACCGCTCATCTCATACATCAAATCGTCCGGCTCTCCAACCGAAAGCCCCCCAATGGCATAGCCCCTGGCATCGAGACCGGCTATAAACTCCGCAGATTGTTTTCTCAAATCCAAATAGGTACTTCCCTGAACAATCGGGAAAAGCGCCTGCTCATGACCATATAAAGGCGTCGTTTCTTTAAACCGTTTCATACACCTTTCTGCCCAGGCATGGGTGATTCCCAAAGACTTTTTGGCATAATCATACTCACAAGGCCACGGGGTACATTCATCAAGCGCCATGATGATATCCGCACCAATAACCCGTTGAGTATCCATAACAGACTCGGGTGTAAACAGGTGTTTTGATCCGTCAATGTGAGATTGGAAAGTTACCCCTTCTTCGGTTAGTTTTCTCTTGTGAGACAAACTAAAAACCTGATACCCGCCTGAATCTGTCAATAGTGCATTGGGCCAATTCATAAATTGGTGAAGCCCTCCGGCCTCCTGCATGACTTCATTACCGGGTCGAAGATAAAGATGGTAAGTATTTCCGAGTATAATCGGAGCCTGAATCGTGTGATGTAATTGAAAATGATCAACAGCCTTTACAGAACCAACAGTGCCCACAGGCATAAATATGGGCGTAGGAATATCGCCATGATCTGTTTTCAATATTCCGGCACGGGCAGCCGTTTTAGAATCTGTCTGAAGAAGAGAAAAGGAAATACTCAAAGTGCGCGGAAATCAGAGCCTGTGAAAAAAGAGGAAATTAACCTCTTCTTTTAAATAAATTGATGCTGGCTTTATTTTCTTCACCTTTCATTAAGCGGCGGATATTTTTCTGATGCGTTAACACCACCAGAATAAATATGGCGAATCCAAAAATAATCAACACATCCTGACGGTTATCGTCATAATGAAATATCACCGCGGAAGCGATCAAAAACAGAGGAAAGGTAAGCGTCCCAATTATAGACCCCAAGGAGACATAACGACTCACCAGCAGAACGATAAGAAACATAATCACACAGGCCAGGGTCGCCCAAGGGTGAATGGCAATCATCATTCCCAACAAAGTATTTATTCCTTTTCCGCCTTTAAAGTCCTCGTAAATGGGAAAAATATGCCCTACAACCGCAGCAAGACCAAAAATAATTCTGAGCATGGTGTAACTCGATGCATCAAAAAAGCCAAAATTTCTGTAAAAAATGCCCGCAAGCGATGCAGCAAAAAAGCCCTTTAAAATATCAATCACCTGGACAGGTACCCCTGCTTTAGCGCCCAACACTCTGAAAGTATTTGTACTTCCGGCATTTCCGCTTCCATAATCCCGGACATCTACTCCGAAAAAGTATCTCCCGACCCAAACGGCCGTTGGTATAGACCCAATGAAATAAGCCAAAACCGTTAGGAGGAATATAGAATAGAACTCTAACATAAAACCCTCATTTTAAGTAAATTCCAAAGCCCGGTTGCCGTCCGGTTATGTGCTTTAGAAAAGTGAAATTAGGAAAAAACAGGAATTATTCCAAATCCTTTCAAGCGTCGATTACTTATCGGCTTCTCCCATTACAGGGTCAATGGAGCCAATCAAAACGACCGTATCGGCAACCATGGCCCCCTCCATCATCTTCTCCAACACTTGAAGGTTAGAGAAAGAAGGTGATTTGATTTTTACCCGCCAGGGGGATCCGGTCCCGTCAGATATCATATGGAAACCCAATTCACCTTTAGGTGCTTCGATGGCATGATAAATTTCGGCACCGGCAGGAGGACAAACGCCAACATCGGTCATCATGAAATCATGAATCAGACCTTCCATAGAATAGTACACTTCATCTTTAGAAGGATAAGACTGCTTGGCGTTATCTGCCCGGATAATGCCCTGCGGAACCTTTTCCATCAATTGCTCGATAATGCGAATACTTTGTTCCATTTCATCCATACGGATGAAATATCTGGAGAGACAGTCGCCTTCTGTACGAATCGGAATATCAAATTCCACCCGATCGTAAACCATATAAGGTTCTGCCGTGCGGAGATCATAGGGAATCCCGGAAGCTCTCAGGCTTGGCCCGGTAAACCCATAAGCGATGGCATCTTCTTTAGACACAACCCCAACACCGATATTACGATTCAGCCAAATAGCATTTTTGTTCAACAACTTATTCCAGGACTTCAATTCCACTTTGAAGGTTTTGATGAAATCCCGAATCATTTGAGCCGCCTCGTCCGTCATATCAAAGGCAATTCCGCCGATACGACTGTGGCTAACTGTGAATCTTACCCCTGCGAGCTTATCAAAAATGGTATAAAGGTTTTCTCTTTCGCGGAAGGCATACATGAACATGGAAATTGCTCCGGCATCCATTACCATCGTTCCTAGCCAGAGCAGGTGAGCAGAAATTCTGGCCAATTCACAAGCAATTGTACGGATATACTGCGCTCTTTCCGGAACCTCTATTCCTGCCAATTTTTCAACGGCTAGACAAAAGGCTACATTGTTGGAGTAGGGTGAAAGGTAATCCATGCGATCGGTGTAGGGCATGAATTCCTGATAAGTTTTATGTTCCGCAAGTTTTTCTACCCCACGGTGAAGATAACCAAGGTCCAATACGACCTTTTCAATGTTCTCACCGTCCAATTTAGTCACAACCCGCAACACGCCATGGGTGGCTGGATGCTGAGGTCCAAGGTTCAAGACCATTTCTGTACCCAGAGGATCATTTTCCGCAACTTCTACAGAAGAATGCTTGGACTCCAACTGGGCATAAATGGCCTCTTGATGTTTTGGAAAGAAAGTGGCCTCAAACCGACCGGAATATTTGGAAATTTTATCAGTCATGAGAGTTATATCTGAATAACTACAAAATAAAGGGATGGAAGGGGGAATTCCTAATGGATATTTTTTCCTTGCAGCAGGGAAAAAATTTCATGTATTAAGATTCTCAAAACAAGGCTCTTACCTGCATACGACCGCTGTGAAGTGGACGGACCCCTTCGGAGGCACGCAGGTCATAATTTACACTCAACTCTAATGATGGGGTCAGATACCAAGTCGCAAAGGACTGAAAAAACACATTAATCCCTTTTTGAAATCCCTCCATGAGCTCATATCGAGCAGCAGCATTACTTTCGCCCTCCTGAATAATTCGAATACACTCTAATTTCGCAAACACATTATTCTTGTCCTTAAAATTATACCGAAGCTCTGTGATAGCTTTTTGAATACGAATCCTGCTATCCACCAAGGCACTGTCGTTTCGGTTCATTCGCCAAATTCCTTCTACGCCATAGGACATCCGAAACTGACGACTAAACTGACAATTCAACAATGGCTGAAAACCTCTGGATTCAATGTCAAAATTCCGGGCATCCCCTCGAACGGCCTCGTAAGATTTTCGGCCAAGGGTAAGCGCATTTTCTAAACTATAGTTCTGATTAAAATTACCTCTCTGTCGGGATTGCCAGGTCTTGGAAATTCGGGTTTCATCCCCTGACAACAAAAACAAAAGGGATTTATTTTCGGTAAATGAAAAGGAAAGTTCACCGCCGGGACTATTTCGAAAAAAATACACATCCTGACGAAAAGTATATAGGGCATTTAACAGGGAGGTGTCTCCAAAAAAATCCCGGAAATTAGGCGTATAGGCCTTCCACCCCTCCAAATCCTCCCGGCGTTGCTCCGTCCGAAAATTGGTAACGGTGCTAAAATTGCGCAGAGTTTCTTTCCAGATGTTGCGACTTTTTTTCAATACCCGCTTCAATTCAATTTTAACATTCCCATTCATGTTCACGCCAATTGTGGGAAACAATTCCTGAGAGGGCACCAATAAACGAATAAAATTTGCGCGGGCGGGATCAAAAGACACAACGAATTCACTCAACTCCTGCAAACCATTGCCGTTAAAATCTTTCCACTCATACTGGCCCTGCCCGGGGAGGGTTTCCAAATAGCGAATTTCCCGACGCGCCAATCGCTGAGAAGTTACCTCATAAATCAAATTGGCCAATACCAAACGATTAGGTGTCGAAAAGGTGTTCTGAAAATTATTCATCAACAGTTTACTATCTGCAAGACCCTGGTCTGAAAAGGCTGTATCCTTTAATCTGAAATCCCGATAGGTGGCAGTATTCTGAAATGAAAACCGATCGCCAGGATTATAAATAATTTTATAAAATTGGGTATGAGCTTCAGCTTTCTTCAGTAAAGCAGAATCTTTAAATTCATAATCCTCTCTATAATTGTAGGAAACATCCAGTTTCAGTTTCTCGGAATCAATGGTACGCAGATAAGGCTTTAAATCGGTGAATAAAAAAGAGCCTGACCGAAGGCTATCCCCGACTCGATTTTCTTTGTTTTCATGCCAGATTTCAATCCCCGGTTGCAGGCGTCCTGTTTTTCGAAAAATATCTCCATTATGTCTCTGCCAGCGCGAGATTAAATTCAAGCTGTCATAACGCGTCTGAATACGCGTATAGAGGTAATTGCCCTGAAGCCATTTATGGGTGCTATTGGCCTCATACACCTGACGAATACTTTTAACATCCGACCCAAACTGACGATATCCCCCGCCGCCTTTGAGTTTTAATCCGGAGGCAAATTGAAATTCTGAAAAACCCTCCGTCACCCGTTCTTCTTTTCGTGACCCAAGATCATTGAAGTTCCAGTCCCTGCCATATTCCATGCGATAAATACGGTCAATGTTTTCATATTTATCCGAAACATATTTTTGAGACACCTCGGCAGACCAAAGGGTTTTATTCCCAAGTTTAATTCCTTTGGTACGAATGCCGGTTCTGTTGGCCCATCCCCTATTGTCTTCATCGTCCAGGGAAGACAAACGATTTTTATCTTCTATACTAAGCGCTGTTTCTGAAAAGACTTCCGCCTTCTCATTAAGCGCATAAGAAACCGCTACATCATTCACCTGTAACAATCTGGGCAAAGGCAATAAAGTCAAAGGCGCATAATCGCCTACAGGATTTCCGGAGAGACTATCCGGGGGCGCCCATTCAAAGATGGTTCCATTAATACCGGAGAAGGAACGCAAATAATAGCCATTCCCTGCGCCAACAGAGGAAAAACTAATTTTATAAATAGCCTGAGGGTCATCAGGTGCATACACATAGCGCTCATAAGAAACGCCTCTAACCATGGTATCTCTTCTGGCATAGCGAATTGGGCTAAGTGCAGCGCCGGTGGTGTCCACACCTGAGAAAAAGGCAAGGTTCGGATTATCGCCTGCCTTTCCTAAAGCCTGTTTTTGTAAATCGTTGAAGGGATCAATAGGGGCATTTTGATTGTCGGCTTCTCTCCCATAGGTCCAGGCAACTTTCAATTTATCCTTCAGCCATGAATCACTGTAATGAGAAAATAACAAAGAGCGGTTATAAAAGCGATCTGCATATTCAAAATCTACTACTATGCGGGAAACATTGGTAATTACCCGTTGAGTGGTAAAGGTTAATTCGCCGGTGTTATAATCCATGGTATAATCATTGCCTTCCCCCCGAAGCATTAGCTGACCGTTAACATACACCTTTTCGCTCCCGGCCAAAATGATAATGAATCTTTCACCGGTTTTCCCATTCAAACGATAAGGACCTTGTCGTCCATTTTCGCCCATAAATGAATTTGAATGAAACTTCCCTTTCGCCACAGCGACATTAAGACCGGCGCTCATGTCTTGATGTTTAATCTCGAGTCCGACGCCTTGTACATTTCGATAAAAATCGGAAAATTGTGTGCCTTTTCGTTGGACTTCATAATCCCCTAAAGTTAGACGACTCTCTTGTTTCTTAAGCTGGATATAGACTTTATCAAAGTCATTCAGCTGTTGAGTTGTCCCATCGGGCTGTATAGGGATATTCTCATCGGTAATGGCAGCAAGAATTTCAACATCCTCCGTTATGTATCCTTCTAATTGCAGCCGTAAACCTGAGGTCACGGAAACATCCCGATTAGACCCACCCGAAATTCCACGAGAGAGAGAACCACTTCGACGAATGCGAGACACTTCAAAAACATTTCCCTGTTCCTGTCGGTACAGAAATCCTGCTGAGGTTACTTCTTGAGTGTTCTTACCCTCGGATTTTGTGAAAGTCCGAAAGGCATAGTTCTGGGCCAGCAGTTCCGGAAACCACCGATACGAAATGTCCACCCATTGGGTATCCTGAATCAGACAAAGCAGGCGCCCGGTTTCGTAGTTGACCCAAATAAGTTTTAGGTCCGGTGAAATTCGAATACTTCCAGGCAAAATGCGGGTATGGGAAAGCTGAAGCGTATCTCCCGGCATGACCCTTATTGTCTCGCGAACCAAACCGGAAGTCTGTGCAAAGGCAAATTTGCCATTGAAACAGATAAGGCTACCCCAAAGGCCAAACCAAAGAAGAAGATTTGCCTTAATGAACCTCAAGCGTAAAAGGTAATTCGAGGATAAAGGTTGTCCCTTTTCCTTGTTGAGTTTCAAACCGAATACTTCCGCCAAAGCTCTCAACCGTTCGTTTCACCATGGCCAGCCCCAAACCCATACCGGAATTTTTAGTGGAAAAATTGGGCTGAAATACACGGTCTTTAATTTCCTCAGGAATACCGGTACCGGAATCAATCACCAGGATTTTGACTTTATCTGAGAAAGGCTCGGTTCGTAACTGAACTGTGCCTCCCCCCTCCGGGATTGCCTGCAGCGCATTCTTAACAAGGTTTTGCAAGGCCCTTGCAAATTGATCTCTGTCTGCCTTAACCCATAATGGCTTATCATAGCCTTCATAGGTAACCATCGCTTCCTCTGCCTGCTCATACAAGGCGACTGTGGCTTGAATAACCTCCCGAACATCTAGTGTTTCCAGATTGGGTTTGGGCATGGAGGCAAAGGAAGAAAAGGCCGTTGCGATTTCAGATAAGGAGTCAATTTGTTGCAATTGAGCTTGTGTGACACGGTCAAACAAAGCATCTAAGGCCTCATCTTTTTGTTTCCATGCTCTCACCAGATGTTGAATACTAAGCTTCATAGGGGTGAGAGGATTTTTAATTTCGTGGGCAACCTGTCTCGCCATTTCTTTCCAGGCAGATTCTCGTTGCGTTTTGGCCAGAGAGGCTTCGCTCTCCCTCAATCTCACCAGCATTTGATTATAGCTCCGAATGATGTCTCCAATTTCATCCCCGGAAGAATACGCAATAGGCTCATAAGTCCCACCAATGCGAATACTCTCCATTCGTTTTCTCAGCAGAATTAAAGGACGGGTTAGCAATCGGGAGAAGGTGAGGGAGAGAATCCCTAAAACGAGTAATACCAAAAGATATAACTGTATCAAAGTACTTACGAAATTTCGAATGCGATTATCAAGCACCTCCTGTTGTGCGAGATAAGGGATATTTAACCAGGCCACCGGCATTTGATCCGAACCGGAGATTTGATGATAAGCGGACCAGTATATCAGATCGCCGATTTTCTCCGATTTAATGGTTTGGGCAAAATGCTGATGGGTCACATCTGTGTAGGCCGGGAAGGGCATTCGAACAGAGGCCAGCCCCAACTCAAAAACACGGGGCTGGGTAGTTGCCAATAATTCCCCATTTGCATTAAATAGATTCATATCCACCCCGTAAAACTCTCTGGCTTTTACCAGAATGTTGCGCAGTTCTTCTGTCGAACGATCGCCGGGTTCTCTGAGCCAAACACGGGATTCAGCCGTAATGGACTCACTAATCCGGGCAATTTCCTTTTGGATATTTTCCCGGGTATCTGACTCAAAACTTTTTTGGATGTAAGGCCTGAATACAAATAATATTCCCAGGAAAGGAATTAAACTAAACCCAATCAGGAGCAGGCGTATTTTTTGAACAAAAAGCAAGTTACTCAACTGCCCTTTCAGCAAGGGAATTTGACGGAGAAAATCCGGGGATTTAAAAACCACAATAAGAACGCCAAAGAAGAAAAATAAAACAGAGGTCGAGACCAGTCGGTCCACCCAGGTTCTGCTGTACGCTTGAAGGATGAGTTTCTTTCCCGGTGCGGGGCTTCGCACCAAACGAATATGACCATCCGAAATCTTGGGGATCAGAAATTGTTCCGGTTCAGGACAGACCGTAGGAAAATCATACTGCCCCACCTGACGAATTAATTTTTCATTCAGATATACAGCAAAATCATATCCTTCAGGTAAGGATTGTAAGGGCACATTTTCATCGAGTAATAGCCTGGGATAAATCTGAGTTCCGGAAACAGACTTAGGAAAAAGCTCAATGATACCAAGTATTTTACCATAAACCGGAAGAAAAAACTCGAATCGCCCAACATAGACTTTATCAATGATTTCACTTTCATTGTAAGGCACAAGATAAAGACTCTTACCGGGCTTTCCATCCACAAGCAAGCCCGGGTCCGGTCTCCAAGGATTCATGAGTGGTTGATAATCCAATGAGGCATCCATTCTCAAACCATATTGGTTGTAGAGAAATAGCCTTGGCGCATAACTTTTATATTCAGGCAGAAAATAATCTTCCAGCAAAATGGAAGCAAGGCTTCGGCTCCCCTCTCCCATCCTACCTGGTTTTCGAACAAGCGCTTCATCTGATTGAATTCTGCTAACGGTAACATTAAATAAATATTCAGCCAGAGGATCTCTGGATTCGGAGAATCTTGCACTCAGGCGAATCAATTTTAAATCCTGTTTTTCCCGATAGAGCACTGCCAAAGTGGATTCCATTACCCAGGCCATGGCAAGCAAAGTAAAAACCGCATCCATGAAAGACAGGCGGAATTTCCAGGGCAACCGATAGCGATTCCCTTGCAAAAATGCCAACAGGGCGAGCCCACACCAGGTCATCCACAAAAGGGGTTTCCCGGGGATACCGGTAAAAAAGCCCAATGCGACAATCCCTGCAGCCCCCAAATATGTCATGGCTTGAAGCCTTTTTGTATCCCGAATCTGACGATACCAATGACCTGCATAAAAGAAAAAGAACCAGGTAACAGATAGCGCCAAGGCCGCTGCTGTAAAGAATAACCATTCCCCTGCTTGAAAGGCATAAAACTTCTCGAGGTTCAGAAGGGTCTGAGAATTATCTGCCATCAGGCTTAACACCTGAAAAAACATTAAGCCACTCCCACATCCGGCAAGTATCAGAAACAACGGATACAAAACAGGAAATTTTCTGAACCACGAGGTAGAGACAGATTTTAAGGCAAGTAAGACCAGGATAACCAAGCCTATAAGATTGATCACTAAATCTGCAGGAGAAGGTGTCCAGGCATTAATCGCCAGAAGTCGGGGTGAAAATAAAAGCGTGGGCACCCAGTTTTCCGGAAATCCGGAATACAACAAGAGCATCCGAAAACTCAATAAAACCAGGGCAAGAATTACCGCAACACGAAGGCGTGACCGTATTTTATGATAAAGGGCTTGTGTCCCCCAAACAAGGCTAAAAAATAAAAATGCAAAAAGCCAGGGTAAAGCCCGGCCACGAAAGGGCAGACAAGCCTCCGTAGTATTCAGAAAAGTATAGGATAGCCGGTCAATTACCTCGCTTTCGGCACGCGTGCTTATCTCCAGTCGTGATGGGTTCAGATTCATTTCAGCTGCAGGCCATTTATCCGGATTTCCGGAAAATACCAGAGGCTTGAGGTAACGATTGCGAATGGGAAACTGAATTTTAAGCGGGAGTAGAGCCAGGAATGTAGCACTGTCGTTGCCAACACATACTGCAGCATAAGAAGCCTGGCGGTCAATATATAAATATGGCGCAGGGTCTTTTCTCCAGGTGCGGATTTTTTGTACCGGTGGAAAGGCGCCTCCCTGACTGTAATAAATTAGACTGTCATTCCGATATAATCTGTACTCAACAGGAAATTTATCGGCAGAAAAAGATTCAGTAGAATTGGTTTGAAGCCAATGTATCCCGATTTGTTGCAGTAGATCATATTCTCGCGTTAAGCCTTCATTCAAATCGTTTTGAAATTGATCCGCAGGGGATTCGGGGTAAACCCATTCAAACCGCATTTGCCACAGAAAAATCAGAAGGCTAATTCCCATACAGAGAACAACCCAATTTTTAATCTGTGTTTTGATATAGTGGAGCACGGATGCGGTGTTGTTTGTGTTAAAACAGAATGTAGTCTAGAATTTTACCTAAGGAGGCACCTTGGTAACCGACTGCATCTTTTTGGCACAGAACCCAAATTTACGGTTTTAACCGCATAAAAACGGACAGGGCAATTCTTCCTTCCCTGCCGATACGCTCGGAAATTTTAAATCCCTTTTGAATCTGTCGTCTTCCAGATTTTGAAAGGCTCATCTTCATCGGGCATTTCCAAATCTAAAAAATGACTTAAAATCTGTTCAAAATCCGCACATGCGGTGTAAGGCACCTTAAAGGACACCTTGTTTCTTCCGCCATTAGGGGCGTTTAATAGAAAAGTATATTCCCGCACCGGATAATCCTCCCGAAAAAAATAATCCTGCATATCAGACCAGGCTAATCTTTGACGCACGGGTAAAAAAAACAAGCCACGAAAACGAATGAGACAAATTCCGTCCCGGGTAATCAGATGTGTCAGGGTTCTTACCAATCCCATATAAATCAAGGTAAAACCAATGAGAAGAAAACCGGAAATCATGGCAAAACGCCGCATGGTATCTGCAGAAAAGGTAAAAATTTCGGGATAGGTTCTGGAACCAAGAATACCGGAAAAGAAAATGGCGGTCAGGATAAACAAAGAAAGATTCAATGCAAAGGCAACAATAGTAAGCGTGGCTGTTCCCGGTATTTTCCAGGAATAGATCACCCCTCTATAGGAGCGATGATACCTAATGGCCCATAGGTAAAGAGCCGGCGCAATTAAAAAGGCAAATACCAGGGAGGCATCCGTTAACCAATCCAATGCTGCATTGAAATCCATAGCCAAATTTAAAAATTTATAACGAGAATTATCAGAGAGAAAGTTCGATCCCGGCGTTCTATTTCTTTCATGAGCGTCAACAAGAAAAAAATCCCTGTTTATTCAGCAGTTTTTTTGTTAAACATTTGGGCGGAAGGCGCTTGGCTCAGGATGTCTTGAAGGAAGGGTTTTAATAAATCCGCTTCCCCTGTTCAAGATAATTTTGGACATAATCCTGAACCCCTGCTTCCAGCGTTGTAAAGGCTTCGGTATAGCCTGCCTTTCTCAATCCTGACATATCAGCTTCTGTGAAATATTGGTATTTATCCCGAATATCTTCCGGGATATCAACAAAATGAATGATGGGTTCTAAATCCAAGGCCGTAAATACGGCTTGAGCCAAATCCAAAAAGGCACGCGCCTGCCCGGTTCCCAAATTGTAAATCTGACTATGCGGCCTTTGCTCCATCAAATAGCCAATAACGCTCACGACATCTTTCACATAGATAAAATCGCGCAATTGTCTTCCATCCTGAAAATCCGGGTGATGAGAGCGAAACAAATTCACTTCGCCTTTTGCCTTTATCTGAACCCAGGAATGCCAGATTACGCTAGCCATTCGAGCCTTATGATATTCATTGGGGCCATACACATTAAAAAATTTCAGACCGGCCCAGAAAACCGGCGCTTCCTTTTGCTCAAGAACCCAAAGGTCAAACTTTTGCTTGGACCATCCGTAAGGATTTAAAGGTTGAAGTTGCCGAATAACTTCCGAGCTCTCGGAATACCCAAACTCCCCTCCGCCATAAGTCGCAGCACTGGAAGCATAGATAAATGGGATTTGATGTTCTGTACAAATCTGCCAAAGCTTCTGTGAGTAGGCCGTATTCAAATGGTGCAATAAGGCTTCATCAAACTCTGCCGTATTGGTGCGGGCACCCAAATGAATTACACATTGTAAAAAGCGTTCTTTACCGGCACACCAGTCGAAGAAGGCTTCTCGATCTACTGCCTCGGAATATTGTTTAGATTTCCAGTTTGGGATTTTAGCCTGCTGGGTAAAATCATCCACCAGAATTAAATCTTTATACCCCTGGCTGTTTAGCCAGGAAACCATGCAACTCCCAATAAATCCTGCAGCACCAGTAACGACGATCATAATGTAATGTTTAAGCGGGACTTAATCCCATGATGGTTGAAACAGCCGGTGGCTGGGGATAAAGCCCTGCCTGCACGCCTGTTGACAATAATTTTTCCAATGCCCTTTGGCCTTCTTCGCCCATATCCAAGGAATAGGCATTGACATAAAGGTTGATATGGGCTCGCATCACTTCGTCTTCCATTTCCTGAGCGTAGTGACGCACAAATGGCATGGTTTCTTCCGGATGATCAAACGCCCATTGAATGCTTTCTTTCAGGACCGCTTCTAAATCTCTCACTTGCCGGAGCGTCATTTTTTTATGAACGAGAATAGAACCCAATGGAATCGGCAGACCCGTTTGAGCTTCCCAATAAGCGCCTAAATCCTGAATACATTCTACCTCATGCGTGGCATAGGTAAACCTTTGCTCATGAATCAGCAGACCTGAAGCTACCTTTCCCTGCTCTACAGAATCCAAAATATCCGAAAACAATTGCGCCTGCTTGGTTTGAAGGTGGGGGGCATGAAAAGTCAAGAGGAGATTAGCAGTGGTAAAAGCACCCGGAATGGCCACAGTCCCTTCTTGTGACGCGAGGGCTTGATTGCCTTTTTTACAAACCCATAAAGGCCCGCAGCCTCTACCCAATGCACCACCCGAAGCAAGCAGATAATAATTCGGGTGCAACAATCCAATCGCATTGGAGGACACCTTAATCATCTCCGCTTCTTCTTCCAGGGCCCATTGGTTGAGCTCCTGAATATCCCCCAGTTTTAAATCAAAAGAAAATCCTCTGGTATCAATCTTTCCAAATACCATGGCATAAAATGCGAAGGTATCATTAGGACAGGTACTGAAAGCAAGACGAATGTTCATCAGACAACAAAATTAAGGAAAGGAGAGGGAATGCTACAATTCTCCAATGTCTTCATTCCACAGGCGAGGTTCTTCCTCAATGAATTGGCGCATCATATCTTTACATTCCTCCAAATTCATATCAATGACTTCCACACCATGAGACTCCATAAACTCTTTCGCACCTGGAAAAGTTTCGGACTCACCGGCATAAACTTTCTTGATTCCAAACTGTACCACAGCTCCTGCGCAAAGATAACAGGGCATTAAAGTGGAATAGAGTTCGGTTCCTGCATAAGACCCGACTCTGCCGGCATTACGGAGGCAGTCAATTTCAGCATGGGTAACCGGATCTCCATCCTGCACACGCTTGTTATGTCCTCTACCAACTATTTTTCCATCTTTTACCAAAACGGAGCCAATGGGAATGCCTTTTTCTTTTCGTCCTTGACGCGCTTCGGCAATAGCTTCGGCCATGTAGGCCTGAGGAGATAGAGAATGTTCCATATAGAAATTAATTTAAACGCATTAAGATTTTATAGCTTTTGTATTCGCCCGCATCAACAACCAATATACCACAAAGGTCAGAATGAAACCCGTAAACCAGGAAAGACTGAAAGCCCACGCCAAAGCCGGGATCCATTTTCCGGAAACAGCAAACAGGGCTCCGGCAATTACCGCCACCATAGCTTTTAAATTAATACCTGAAGTGTAAGAATAAACGCCATTTAAACGGTATAAATCTTCGACTTGTAAATTGGTTTTACGAATTACAAAATAATCACAAAGCAGGACAGCCAATACCGGCCCAAGTAACCCACTAATAAATATTAGAAGGTTACTAATATCATCCAGCAGCCACCAGGGACATAAGACAATCCCAATCAAGCCTGCTAATACGCCACCCATTCTGAAGCTGATATATTTTGGAAATAAATTGGAAATCGCATTAGCCGGCGCAATTACATTGGCTGCAATATTCGTACTCAGCGTAGCAACCAACATAGAGATTTGAGCAAAAATAATCACAGCAGGATTCTTAAAGCGATCCATTAAGGATACCGGGTCCCATGGAGAATCCTCTGGGACCAGAATATCGGGAAAAGCGATCACCGCAGCGCTGGTAACAAAAATCCCTGTGAAAGAATAAAAAATCATCGTTCCGGGCAGACCGATGAATTGACCGGAGATCTGATCCTTTTGAGTTTTGGCAAATCGGGTGATATCTGAAATACTAATAGACATAGTTGCCCAAAAGCCTACCATAGAAGTAAACCAAAGCAGATAATTCCAAAAATCAGAAGATTGGCCACTTGGAATAGCCACTTTTACTTTGGAAGAATACGTTTGAGGATTATTATTTTCGGTACTGAAGACAAAATACATTTCCTGATGACCATTCAGGACTGAATCCAGTGATAATCCGGGAAAGGCCTCCCATGATGTTTTCGATGCAGAGGGCAGCGGCAACCATTCCGTTACAATCGCCCTCCCGGCTGTATCGGTGTAATACGCCTGGTAAGACTTTGCCCGGACTTGATTTTGTTCATCCGTGATTAAAGAAAATTCAAACTCCCCTGATGGAGAAAGTTGAACCGTACTTTTGCCGAGGCGGCCACTATTGTCCAAAACGACTCCCATTCCTCCTCCGGCAGAATAGCCCCAATACAGCAGAATCAATCCAATACCAATGAGAATCGGGGCGGAAACATCTTCCAGCCATCGAATGCTTTCTGTGCCTTTCCAAATAAAGAAGATGTTAATGCCCCAAAAGATAAAAAAGCATATAAATTTTCCGGCGTTCAATTCGGGATCTGGAGTGGTGCCCATAAGAGCATTCCAGATAG
>CANHCC010000039.1 GCA_947459115.1 Bacteroidota bacterium
AAGAACACAATATGACTTGACGGATGTCCATCTGTCACTGAAAATTTTACCGGAGAAAAAACACATTGAAGGGTATTGTCGTCTCAAATGGAATTACACCTCCGGCATTCGGGCGGACAAAATCCAACTGGATTTGTTTGCTCAATATCATGTTGACAGTATCATAAGCGCCCATCGCCCGGTCAACTATAAAAGGGATGGAAATGTATTATGGATTAATCGCCCCGAAGCAGATAGTATCCGGATTTATTACCATGGGAAACCACCCAAAGCCAGGAATGCGCCTTGGGATGGAGGTTTTGTTTGGACCAAAGACGCAAATAGAAAACCTTGGATAGGGGTCGCCTGCGAAGGCCTGGGCGCCAGTTCCTGGTGGCCCTTAAAAGACCACCTGAGCGATGAACCGGACCGCATGACCCTCAGTATTTCTATCCCGGATAGCCTTAGTTGCATCACCAATGGACAGTTTTTAGGAAAACAAAGGTTAGACAATGGATTTGAATGCTGGAATTATGAGATCACCTGCCCTATTAACTCTTACAATGTTACCCTGAATATCGGGGACTATGCGAACTTTACTGAAGTCTATTCCTCTAAATTCCAGGGGCCTCTGACCCTGAAATACCATGTTAAGCCCTATCACCTGGAGAAGGCACGGGCATACTTTCGCACCGAAACTCCAAAAATGCTCGATGCATTTGAGCACTACTTTGGCCCTTACCCTTGTTATGCGGATGGATTCGGCCTTGTTGAAACACCTTATTGGGGAATGGAACATCAGGGCGCCATCGCCTATGGGAATCAATTTAAAAAATTAAAGCCCTGGGACTTCGACTTTATCCTTGTGCATGAAAGCGGTCACGAATGGTGGGGCAACAGCATTAGCTGCACAGACCATGCAGAGATGTGGATTCATGAAGGCTTTACCACCTATAGCGAATCCCTTTATCTGGAGTACCATCAAGGCTATAAAACTGCCATGAACTATCTGGCCATTCAGAAACAAAATATTGAAAATACGGTTCCTTTATTGGGACCAATGGGTGTCAATTATCAGGGTTGGAATAATAATGATATTTATTACAAAGGGGCTTGGTTTTTAAATACCCTTCGACATACCTTCCCTTCTGATTCCATGTGGTTTGACTGGCTTAAAAAATTTGCCATTGAAAATCGACATAGCTTTCAAACAACTGCCTCCATACAAGCATCTATGGAAAAACATGCCGGATATGCCCTTAACTCTGTTTTTGAGCAGTATTTAAGAACAAACAGCATCCCCATTTTACGGTTCAACCAAGATTCAAATGGAAACCTTCAAAGCCATTGGGAAAATTGCCATCCAGATTTTCAAATGCCGGTCTTTCTTCTTCAGGGGAAAAGCCCAAAAGTCAGAGTTGACCCACAAGGCATTAAACCTGGTTCAATAAAATATTCCAATCACCTAAAAAAAGAACTTGAATCCAGGTACCTGATAGAAGTTGTATTTAATGAAAAACAATAAAAGAAATCCTTTTGAGAAAAAAGGTGTTAAAGCTATCATATGAGAATAGGTATTGTTTGTTATCCCACCTTTGGGGGCAGTGGGGTTGTGGCCACAGAGTTGGGCAAGGCGCTGGCTCAAAAAGGTCATGAGATTCATTTCATTACTTCCCACTGGCCTATTCGCCTGGATCATTATACCGAAAATGTATTTTATCATGAGGTAAATGTTTCGGATTACCCCTTGTTTGAATTTCCGCCCTATGAATCTGCACTGGCCTCCAAAATTGTAGATGTGGCACGATTTCAAAATTTGGATATTCTGCATGTCCATTATGCGATACCGCATGCCAGTAGCGGAGTATTTGCCCGGCAGATTTTGAAAAGAGAATATGGGAAATATCTTCCGGTAATCACTACACTGCATGGTACCGATATAACCCTGGTTGGAAAGGATGCGTCGTTTTCTCCGGTCGTTTCGTATTCTCTGCATGAGAGTGACGGCGTTACTGCGGTCTCGGGTTTTCTGGCCCAATCCACGCGCGATACCTTTGATACGAATGTAGAAATCAAAGTAATTCCCAACTTTATAGACCTGAAGCGTTTTCAAAAATTAGACAAACAACACTTTCGAAAGATACTGGCATCTGATGAAGAAAAGGTTTTAATCCATACAAGTAACTTTCGCAAGGTCAAACGAATAGAAGATTGTATCTCTATCTTTAATATTGTTCGTAAAAAAATGCCGGCCAAGTTATTGATGGTAGGAGATGGTCCTGAAAGGGTGCATGCAGAGGAGCGTTGTCGTCAATTGAATCTTTGCGAAGACATTAAATTTTTAGGGAAACAACAATCGGTTGAAGAGCTTCTGGCGATAAGCGATTTGTTTCTTTTGCCTTCAGGTTCGGAGAGTTTTGGTCTGGCCGCCCTCGAAGCAATGGCCTGCGGTGTCCCTGTCATTTCCTCAGATACAGGAGGCTTACCAGAGGTCAATCGAGAGGGGTTTTCAGGGTTTTTATGTCCGGTAGGCGATACGGCTCAAATGGCAGAAAAAGCTTTGCAGATTTTATCCACGCCTGAATCTTTAAAACAATTCTCCAAACAAGCCATGGAACAGGCTGCTACTTTTGAACTAAGTAAAATCCTGCCTATGTATGAAGCCTTTTACGAGGAAGTGTATCAACGCAGTGCAAAAGCATATCCGTCAAAAGTATCCTCTTAAATTTTTAACTTTACCCTGTGATTAAGTTTATTCTATTTTTGGTCATGGCCTATTTCCTGATAAGGTTTATACTTTCCTTATTCGGAATGAACATTGCCAGGATGGCTGCAAGAGAAGCGGTTCGGGATGCTTTTGAGAAAGGGCAACAAAGAGCCAGGCAAAACGGGAAAGATTACCAGAGAACGAACGGGAACCCATCTCAATCAACGCCAAGCCAGGTTGAAGATATCGACTACGAAGAAATCAATTAAAACCCATCTGAACCCCTAAAGCCATACTTGGCGGGTGCAGGAGCTTACTCCCAAACCACTTCCTGTATAAATCCAAAATGCCTGGAAAATGCCGGCTCAATGCCTTTCTTTACAGTATCTAAGAGGTGAGGACAATTCATACAGGCCCCTTTAGGACTTAAGACCACTCTATTACCGTTTTCCAACCTTTGAAAGACCAATTCGCCTCCGTCATTGGAGGTGGCAGCACGGATACTTCCCTGCAATACTTCAATTACTGCCTGTTCTTCCGGAGAAGAAGACGATTCTTTGAGCACAGGATCATAACTCCCCGGCAAACCGGACTCAATAAACAAATCCACTGCTTCCCGAATATCCTCAATGATATGCTCCCATTCATAATCCGGGTGACGGAGAATGGTAAAAAAATCTTTTCGAATGTAGACCGCCTGAATGAAGCGAAAGAAGAGAAGGCGAGAGGCCAATGGAGAATTCCCGGCCTCCTCTGGCCGGAAATATTGTAACCACCCATCTTCTTGTAAGATATCCGAACCGTATGAAATCCTCAATGCTAGGGGATTGGGGGTTTCTTCTGCCAATATTTTGCCTGCTTTCATATATTTTGTAAAATTAATACAGAGGCGTATCGTTCCCTAAAAAATGCCAATTTTGTATCATAATATTCTTACATGAAACTTTCCTGCTTCCTTCTGTTTTGCCTGACAGGTTTTTCCTTAACCTATGGACAAAACCCGGATTTACCGCATGATGAATGCTTTCATGCAAAAGAACTACCCGAAAATCAATGGCTGGAACAAGACAATTACCAGGCAACCCTGAGTTCAGAAAACACGAGACCGCCCAAATATCCCGGGACTTGTATTCAAACTTTTGAAAACGACTTATGGTACAAATTTGAGACCCAGGCCGGTCGGGAATATCAAATTACCATCGTACACCATACCTGCAGTACACCTGCCGGTTTGCAGGCCTTACTGATTAAAGGAGAAATCTGCGACCAAAAGCAATTTCAGGTTATGAATTGCTCAAATCGAAAAATTGCCGATACCATTAAAATATTCTTTACCAGCCCACCGGAAAAAACCGCCTGGCTTTTGTATGTGGACGGCTATGATGGTACCACCTGTTCTTTTGACTTAGAACTTCGACAAGCACCCGGCGTTCAGTATCGTCCGGAGAATCTAGCGTATAACCGATTTTATACAGATACCTTATGTGAGATTTTGCCATTAAACTTGTCGGTAAAATTTGAAAATAACCAAGCCGTCTTAAGTTGGACAGATGCACAGGCCGATCAAAGCCAGGCCTACATTATTGAAAAAATAAATGCCTATACTATTGAAAGGATGGGTGCCATTACCCCTCAAGCACTGGCGGCCGGGTATCAAGAAAATTATACCTTTCAAGACCAGTCCTCCCTGTATAATGATGGCAACCCCTATTCGTACAGAATCTCCCGAATTGACCAAAATGGAAATCGGACCTGCTCGGAGAGAATTTCCGGTCAGGCCAAAATAACCCGAGAGTTCTTTGTCACAGAACCTGTATCCACTTCCACAAGAGGAATATACAAAGTCAGCTATTTCAACAAAAAAAAGCAAGACTATACCATTGCCATATTGGATATAGATTATCGGGTATTGAAGGCCATTAAAATTAAAAAACTTGAATTGGGAGAAAGCGTCTCTCAATTGGACTTACGAGAATACCCTGCCGGAATTTATTATTTTCGGATGAGTACTGAAAAAGACACCTTCATTCGAAAAATTGAAAAAGGGTATTAATTTCCCTGGTATGCGGATCAAGGTTCGATTATATTTTTGGTTTTATTCCCAAAATTCTATCGTAGCTAAAAGATGGAATACACAGATTGGACATGAACGAGATTGGACTAATATTTCTGGTACTTTCCACCATCATTTTATTTCTTCACAGCCTGGAAGGATTCAGTAAAGAAATCCAGGTGGCGGGTAAAGACACGCTGAAAGACTGGCTATTTAAAGCGACGGCGAACCGATATACAGGCTTTCTTCTGGGCGCAGTGTTCACGGGAATAGTCCAGTCTAGTAGCGCAGTTTCGGCCCTTACTGTAACCCTGATAGACTCCGGTGTAGTGACCTTACAAAAAAGCCTACCAGTCCTACTTGGAGCAAATGTAGGAACCGCCACTACCGCATTATTAGCGTCTATGAAACTTTCTCTACAGTCCAGAATTGCTGCTCTTGCCAATTTTGGTTTCAATCTTACAGGCGCCATAATCATGGTTATGGTCCTTCCATGGTTTATGATGTTACTAAGTCAACTAACCGATAAACCCCACGAAGCAGTGGCTTACGCTCACTTGCTGATGAATGTTATGGTGGCCCTTATGTTTTTGCCATTTATTGACAAGGTATTAAAGTGGCTGATGGCCAGATTTAATCTTGTAAATTAGGGATTCGGGGTTGACACCTAACCCAAGTTGACACCTAACCCAAGTTGACGCCAAGCCAATTCGTAGTGAATAAAACTAACTCCTAAGCTGATACACCTCTTCTCGAAATGCCCTAACCCCCATTTCTTCCAAAACCCCATCCCAAACCAAAGCCCCCTCCCGAAGACCTAAAAAGCGGGCTTGAGGGATTTCAAAAATTTCTGCATCGTGACTCACACACACAATTGTTTTGCCTCGCGCGGTCAAATCCTGTAATAATTGATAAAACCGAAGTCGGTTTAAGGGATCTAGAAATCGGCTGGGTTCATCCATCACCAACACAGGTGTATCCTGAGCCAATGCCTGGGCGACATAAACTTTTTGTAATTCACCACCGGACAAGGAGGGCAAATTTCTGTCCAAAAAATCCTTCACCCCAGCAATCTCTGCGGAAGCTTCCATGATTTCTTTATCTCTGGTATGGTATTGCCCCCACACGCCCAATCTTGGAAAGCGACCCAAAAAAATAAAATCCCGAACCTTAAAGTCAAAAGGATGAGACTGTAATTGATGAATAACGGCAACCTCTTGAGCAAATGCCTTTCCTGTCCAATAGGACAAGGGACGCCCTAAAAAAGAAATGCTCCCTGAAAAAGGGAGCATACCTGTCATAGCTTGAAGCAGGGTTGATTTGCCACTGCCATTTAATCCGGTTAAAAAAGTAAGCGTTGCGGGCCGAACAGCGCATGAAACCCCATGAAGGATCTCTTTTCCGCTTCGAAGAACACTTACATTTTCAAGCTGAAAAATCAAAGGACGATTTAATATTCATCCTCATTAAAGAGGAAATCTTCTTTAGATGGATAATCCGGCCAGATTTCTTCAATACTTTCATAAGGGGTGTCATCTTCCGGAAGTTCCTGAAGATTTTCAACAACCTCCATAGGCGCACCAGAACGCAGTCCGTAATCAATTAACTCATCCCGTGTAGCAGGCCAGGGGGCATCTTCCAGATAGGTTGCTAATTCTAATGTCCAATACATAGCTTTTTCTCTTTAAACCTCAAATTTTACGCAAAAATAGAAACTTAATGCAGAATTCCAAGTTATCCTGCCCTACCCTTTTCTTAAATCAATCCCATATGCTTTTCTATCTGGATATCCAGGGTACTTCCTGACATCCTTCTTGTGCAGAAATGAAGCGGGCAAATACAAATAAAAAATCGCTGAGACGATTTAAATATTGTAAGATGATTGGGGCTACGGACCCATCTTCATTCAACTCAACCACCAATCGCTCAGCCCTTCGGCACACACATCGGCTGATATGGGCGTAGGCATTGTGGGGGTGGCCACCAGGGAGGACAAAATTGGCCAAAGGTTTCAGATGCGTTTCCATTTCATCCATCCATTTTTCCAAATCTATTACATCCGAATCCAGAATTTCCGGCAATTTCATCTGGGATTTTTGGGGATCAGAAGCCAAATGAGAACCAATCGTAAACAAGAGATTTTGTATCCTGGTAAGCCTGCCTGAAGTTGCCTCATCTGTTCTTAAAGTTGACAACAAGCCAACCCAGGAGTTTAATTCATCTACAGTACCATAGGCCTCAATTCTTACATGGCTTTTTCCAACCCGTGTGCCGCCAATTAAGGAGGTTTCACCCCTGTCCCCAGTTTTGGTATATATTTTCATCGTTCTAATTATCTGTTTGTGTTTGTTTTAAAAAATCAATGGATAGCGTTACCACTTTTTTCTGTCCGGACAAGGACAAATGCATGGCCGCAGATTTTTGGGGAATGCCCCAGGTAAAATCGCCCAGCTGCCCATTGGGAGAATCGTATTGCCTTTCCAGGTGTTCTGAAACTTCCCGATAAAAACGAATGGCATCCGACTCTAGTTCAAAATTGGATTCCATAAATATAGATTGAACGCGGGCCGGAAAAACGCCGGGCAAGACATAATAATCCACCCTAAAACTCTTCCCATTACCCAAGCTATACATGTAACTCAACCCCAAAGAATCCTGATACCGAGGGAGAGACGGTTCACATAATTTCACCCATTCTAAGGGCGTACCCGGCTCGGATCCACGAAAGAGTTTTGCCGAAGATACTTTTTGTATTTCTGACAGACGCCTGACTGAGGTAAGGCCTTTTTTCAGGAGAAGGTTGGCTTGAATAGAATCGGTTTGCAACACCCAACCGGAAAATTGGCCTTCAGTTACGACCTCATCTCCGGGAAAGAACACCTCGGTCAAAAATACTTTTTGGAGTTCAGGAGAAACTTCCTCTACTGATTGGCTGGAGTTGCAACTCCAAAACACCAAACAAAAAATCAGAAGGGCAAAAGATTTCACAGGACCATTTCCGGGACATCGCCTTTTATCACGAGGCGACCGGCTGTTCTTTCACGAATTTCTTCGACTGTTACGCCTGGCGCTCTTTCCAATAAAACAAAACCTTCTTCTGTAATATCCAATACCGCCAGCTCTGTCACTACTTTCTTCACACATTTGACGCCGGTCAGGGGCAAAGTACATTCAGGCAGCAATTTGGATTCACCCGCTTTATTACAATGTTGCATGGCAACAATAATATTTTGGGCTGACGCAACAAGATCCATTGCGCCACCCATACCTTTTACCATTTTACCTGGAATTTTCCAATTGGCGATATCCCCCTTGTCCGATACTTCCATGGCACCCAGGATGGTTAAATCTACATGTTCGCCGCGGATCATTCCAAAAGAATCTGCCGAACTGAACAAAGAGGCACCGGGAATCATGGTAACCGTTTGTTTTCCGGCATTAATCAAATCCGGATCAATATCTTTTTCAAAAGGGAAGGGTCCCATTCCAAGCAATCCATTTTCGGATTGCAACATAACCGATAAATGAGAGGGAATATAATTGGCTACCAGGGTTGGTATTCCAATTCCCAAATTCACATAATAGCCATCTTTTACTTCACGGGCTATGCGTTTTGCAATTCCAAATTTGTCCAGCATTCTTGCTTAGATTATTGTCCGATACATTTACCGCCTGTATAGCTGGTAATACCCGCATTGGTCGCCTCACACGGATTGGAATATGTCTTGCCATCACACCCGCATACCGGATCGTAAATAGTATTACAAACGGCGTTAGGATTTCTTTTTTTAGGGTCGTAACACCTTACTTTTTCCTCTTCAGATTTACAAGAGAACAAGGACAAAGAAAAGGTAATAGCCAGAATCGATAATAGGATTTTCATTATTCAGAAAGGAAAGTTCGTTGTTCTATTCGTTTTTCGTAATTATTCCCCTGAAAGATTCTTTGAACAAAAATCCCAGGGGTATGAATTTCATTTGGGTCCAAGGCTCCGGCAGGGTACAATTCTTCCACCTCAGCGATGGTAATTTTACCGGCAGTAGCCATCATTGGATTAAAGTTCCGAGCGGTGCCTTTGTAGATAAGGTTGCCGGTTGCATCTCCTTTCCAGGCTTTCACGATGGCAAAATCCGCTTTCAACCAATGTTCCAGCAGATAGGGCTTACCATTAAAATAGCGAATTTCTTTGCCTTCAGCCACTTCCGTTCCAAAGCCGGCTGGCGTATAAAACGCTGGTATTCCAGCCCCACCTGCGCGACAACGCTCTGCAAGTGTGCCTTGAGGAATTAATTCCACTTCTAATTCCCCGGATAATAATTGCCGTTCAAATTCTGCATTTTCTCCAACATAAGACGAAATCATTTTTTTCACCTGCTTTTGTTGAAGCATAAGTCCAATGCCAAAATCATCTACTCCTGCATTGTTGGAAATACAAGTCAGATCTTTGGTTCCCTTTTTAACTAATGCAGCAATACAATTTTCCGGGATTCCGCACAACCCAAAACCGCCCAGCATCAGCGTCATCCCATCCTGAATATCCCTGATAGCCTCTTCTGCATTTGAAACAACTTTATTCATCTACCTCCCGGATTATTATTTTATTTATAGATTGAATTACAAAGTCTTAAGTTTAATTTGAAAGTAAGGCCCTTTCATGTTATACTTAATTCTTAGGGTATAAAATTACGCGATGAAAGCCAAAAAACAAGCAGGAAAAAATAAGACTTTTTCCTTTAGACTCTTAAAGGAGAACATTAGGAATCAGCCCACCAAAATAAGAAACCCATATCTTGCCCATCTTAGGGGTAAAGCAACCAAACAAAACCGAATAAATTGCATGTTTAAAAACCCGGCCCCCACTGTTAAAGGATCGCCGATAATGGGCACCCAGGATAACAATAAGGCAGGCCATCCATATTTTTTCAATTGAGATATAGCGTTCTCTGGCATTTTGTATTTCCCGGACACTCCTTTCTGTGCCCAATAACCCATGCCATAATTCAAGAAAACGGCAAGAGAATTTCCCAAACACGCCAGTAAAAATACCGGCATAGGGGGAAGTCCGCCAGCGATAGCGGCAATGACGACAAGTTCGGAAGAAAAAGGAATAATACTCCCTCCCAGGAAAGCGGAAGCAAATACCCCAACCAATCCATACCCCTGCATGTCTTCGGGTGAAAACATGAAGCTACCCTATCAAACGAGTTTGTTCAAATTGAATTACATCCCGGAGAATATCTTCCAGGCTGTAATTTAAATCAAAGCCTGTCAGGCTTTTTAAACGACTAATATCTGCGGTACGGCGGTTCATTTCTTCAAAGCCTGTACCATAGGCTTCTTCGTAAGTCAGGGAAGTAATACCGGAGGAACTTTGGGTTAATTGAATCACCATTTCAGCCAGTTCACGGATGCTAATTTCTTCGGGACTACCAATATTAAAGGCTTGTCCGTAGGCATTTGTGTTATTGGACAAAGCCCAAAGTGCAGACAAAGTATCCTGAATATGAATAAAACTCCTTTTCTGCTGTCCGGTCCCATATATCTCCAGGTTATTGCCCTTAAGGGCAGCCTGAACGAAATTGGGAATTACCATACCATAATCGGATTTTTGCCTTGGGCCGGCGGTATTAAAAAAACGCGTAATAATAACTTTAAGACCAAATTCTCTGTAGTAAGCAAAGGCCAAAAATTCTGTCAGAGACTTAACATTGGCATATGCCCAACGGTGATTACGGGTTGTCCCTTCTACCCGATAATCGTCTTCCTTGAGCCGTCCATTACCATCCGGATCCAATAAATCCAGGTGCTTCCCATAAACCTCAGAGGTAGAAGCGAGCAAAACCGGCTTAGAATATTTGACTGCAAGATTCAGCACACATTCCGTCGCCTTAACAGAATCTAATATAGTAGTAACCGGGTGGTGTAAGATAAACTTGACCCCTACCGGTGCAGCCAAATGAAAAATGGAATCTGCCTCTAAAAAGACAGATTCCATTTGCATGGCATTTTTAACATCTTCCTTAAAAAACCGAAACCCTTTTCGATTTAGTAAATGAGCAATGTTGTCCAGGGACCCGGTCTGCAGATTGTCAATTGCATCCACTTCTCCACCTTTGTCCAGTAGAAACTGACAAAGATGAGACCCAATGAACCCCGCGCCTCCTGTTACCAGGTATCTCATTTCTGAATTAGGCGTTAGCCCCTTCAGGCTTAGGAATTAATACTTTATGACTCAGACGGAACTTCCCGGTTTTTTCATCAACCCCGATGATTTTAATCTGAATCTCCTGCCCTACCTGCAACACGCCTTCCATGCTCTTCAATCTCTCATGCGCAATTTCAGAAATATGTAGCAGGCCTTCTTTACCAGGCATAAATTCAACAAAAGCACCAAATTCTTTGATGGATTTGACTTTGGCGTTGAATACATCCCCAATTTCAGGCTGAGCAACGATAGCTTTCACAGCGGCATGGCCTCTGGACAGACTATCCGCATCGGGAGAAGAAATCACTACAATTCCTTTGCCGTCGGCTTCTTCGATGGAAATGGTTGTACCCGTCGTTCTTTGAATTTCCTGAATAATTTTGCCACCCGGACCAATCACTGCACCAATCATATCGGCAGGAATAATCATCTTGATGATTCTTGGTGCATAAGGAGACAATTCTTTCCTTGGCTCGGAAATGGTTTTCATCATTTCCCCAAGAATATGTAGGCGTCCCTGCTTTGATTGTTCCAAAGCCTTACCCAGAATTTCAAAAGAAAGACCACGGATTTTAATATCCATTTGGCAAGCGGTCAAACCAGTAACGGTACCGGCCACTTTGAAATCCATATCTCCCAGATGATCTTCATCACCCAGGATATCGGATAGGATGGCAAACTTACCGCTTTGCGTATCTGTAATCAATCCCATGGCAATGCCGGAGACCGGGCGTTGAATATGCACCCCTGCGTCCATCAATGCGAGTGTACCCGCACAAACAGTTGCCATAGAAGAAGATCCATTGGACTCCAGAATGTCAGAAACTACACGAATGGTATGTTCTGCATCAGCCGGAACAACCATCTTCAAGGCTCTCTCGGCCAAATTACCATGTCCAACTTCTCTACGACCGGGGGCACGATTAGGCTTCACTTCTCCGGTTGAGAATCCGGGGAAATTATATTGAAGCATAAAGCGCTTGGAACCAACCACCGTTACTGAGTCAATGGTTTGCTCATCTAGTTTAGACCCTAAGGTTACAGAGGTCAAACTTTGGGTCTCCCCTCTTGTAAAGACAGAGGAACCATGTGCACGGGGAAGATATCCTACTTCACACCAAATGGGTCTGACTTCATTTGTAGCTCTACCATCCAAACGACGATTCGAGTTCAGAATTAACTGGCGAACCACTTCTTTGTATAGATCATGGAAATAAGTATGTATTTCCATCATTTTTTCTTCGTAGGCAGGGTTTTCTGCCAAAAGCGAAGCCACTAATTCGTCCTGAATGGCCTGATAGCCCTGACTTCTTCCATCTTTATCAGTAGAAGCAGCAGCAAGGGCCTCAAGTTTCGTGAGGGAAAAACTTTTTACTTTATCAAAAAGCTCCGCATCAATCAGCGTTTGGGGATATTCCCGGGTTGTTTTTGAGACTTCAGCCTTGAGCTCTAACTGGGCACGATTCAATTTCTCACAGGCTTTGTGAGCAGCTTCAATCGCCTGGAGCATGACCTCTTCCGAAACCTCTTTCATTTCACCTTCAACCATAACGACAGACTCAAGCGTTGCTGCAACGATCAAATCCAGGTCATTTCCTTCCATTTGATCCATGGTAGGATTGATGAGGAAGTTACCTTCTTTCCGGATCACCCGAACTTCTGATACAGGTTCAGGGAAAGGGATATCTGATACCATGAGTGCCGCAGAGGCTGCGAAACAAGCCAAGGCATCAGACTGATTTTGTTTATCGGAGGAAATCAACTGAACCATTACCTGCACATCCCCGTGATAATCTTCGGGGAATAGAGGACGAAGGGCTCTGTCAATTAATCGGGAGACGAGAATTTCACTTTCTCCCAAGCGACCATCTTTTTTGAAAAATCCGCCCGGAAATTTTCCTGTGGCCGCGTACTTTTCCATGTAGTCCACTGAAAGAGGGAGAAAGTCCACACCTGGCTTAATTTCGCGACGGGCGACGACGGTAGCCAACAACATGGTATCTCCACATCTGACAACTACGGAGCCGTCTGCCTGTTTGGCAAGACGACCTGACTCTAGGGAAATAGTTTGCCCATTACCCAGGTCAATGGATTTGAAAATTGGTTTCATAAATGTGAAATATAATTAACGACGGATACCGAGTTCCTTGATGATGCCACGATATCTTTCGATGTCGTTTTTCTCAAGATACTTCAGTAATGCACGGCGCTTTCCAACCAGTTGAGTCAAGCCCCGCTGGGTAGAAACATCTTTTTTATGCTGCTTCAGGTGCTCTGTCAGATGCTTAATACGCATAGAGAACAAGGCAATCTGAGATTCAGGAGATCCAGTGTCTTTGTCCTGCTTCTTTGGACTGTGGGCTTTGAAGAGCTCTTTTTTTACTTCGGAAGTTAAATACATTCTTAAAACGGCTTATTACTTTTTATTTCAAAGGGCAAAATTAATAAAATACTTCCAAATCACAACACAGAACTGCAAACCAATTTTGAAGAAAAATGCTTGAATACGCATATTTCCTCTCAATACTTTTGAAAAATTGGTTGGTAAAAAACTATAACAACGAAATTTATTAATCTTCTGCCGTTATTAAAGATACCCTTAATCCTCCAAATGTTCTCAATTCATTAGTTATTAAAGAAAAATGAAATCTATTGAAATTTATATGATTGATTTTCAGATAAATAAATATTTTATTCAAATTACATATAATATATTCATTATTTGAATTAGACATAAATTAACTTGAATATACTTTTGCCTACTCAAAATAAACATCAAAACATTATGAACAAAAAACTTATCCAATTAATGCTCCTTTGTGCAGTCCTTTCAACAACTGTACTGTTTACCGCATGTAAAAAAGGGGAAAATGATCCTGGAATTTCTTTACGCTCACGCAAATCAAGAGTTGTGGGTGAATGGAAACTTCGCAAAGGAACAGTTAAGTCTGTATCTAACGGATCCGTTGAAACTACTACATATGACAATGACAAAGGAACCATTGCAGATAACCTTGGCACAGACAAGTTTACCTACAGCATGGAGTACATCTTTGAAAAAGATGGGACCTACAAATACACTGCCACAGAAACTTATGATGGAGATACTCCTTCAATAGAAAAAGGAGAAGGCACCTGGTCTTTTGTAGAGAAGAATAAATCCGCCGATCTTAGAAATAAAGAAGCCATTCTACTTACTTCTACAAATTATTCCTACTCCTACAATGGCAACTCTTCAACATCCACCGATTCTAATCCAACTGATGGTGAAATGTGGATTATTGATGAATTATCAAATGACGTAATGGTGGTAAAATACGCCTCAAAATCAACAAGTAATTCCGGGGGGTCCTCAACTTCCTTCGAAATTGATGCCGAATTGACCTTTTGGGCTAAATAATCCAACTAAATTTAAGGGTTAATCGAAAACGGGAAGTGTGAACTTCCCGTTTTTTATTCTCCCTAAATGAATCATACACAAGTATGAATTTACCTGATTATTCTTACGGGTGGTTTATTCAAAATACCAATAGCTAAGTCTGGATATTTTTTCCGTTTTTATTCTCCAAGGGAAAACCCATTAAACAGAACCCTTTAATAAATAATTTGCAAATCCTGACTCTTAAATCCAAGTGTGTTTCAAAAAATTGCACCTCAAACTATTTTAGTCTCCCTTGACCAATTTCATCACCCTTCCAGTCTTAGTATGTAACAGTATCCAACTCCCGGCAGAAAGATTCTCTAAAGAAAGTCTGTAAAGTCCGTTAGATTCTAACTGCGCCTGTAATGTAATACGCTTACCACTGGTATCGAAGCATTCAAATAATAAGGACGCCAATTCCGTTTCTGTCTTGAGAAATACCTGATGAGATGCCGGATTGGGGTAAAGTGCCCATTGCTCCGATAGTGCTTCTGCTTCAATGCCTGTCATATAAACAATCTCAGCGGCGGAAGTCACACGACAGCCATTGGAATCGGTGTATTCAATATGATAGGCTCCGGATTGAGTCGGCGTCAGGGTTTGAGTATTGGCGCCTGTCAAACTATTCCCGTTAAAGTACCACTGATTACCTGTTGGATAAGAGGAACTCAAAACCGTTCCATTCCAGGTAATTACAGGTGCAACCGGTATGGGATTCACCAGTACCTGAATTGTGTCAGCACCCAGGTTACAGCCATTTTCAGTCACGATTAAAGTCCATGAACCGGAATATGGCAAGAAAGCAGCGGGCACATTGGCGCTTTGGCCAGTCAAAGATTGACCTGCCGGGCCTGTCCATTGATAGGTAGGCGCATTGCCAATAGCAGGTGCACTCAGGTTCATCGCTGTACCGGCACAAATAGGGCTATTGGAGGAAGCTGTAATGGCCACAGGCACATTGAAGAGAACAGTTGTGGTACCGGGGGCACTAAAACAGATACCCGATTTGTACATGAGTGTGTATATTCCTGCATGAGTACTATTCACATTTTGAATCTGAGGATTATTCACAGAGGAGGTAAAGCCATTAGGTCCGGACCAATAAAATAAATTGCCTGAAACATTTGAGGATAAGATTAAGGTATCGCCAGGACAAATAGGACCATTATTAGAAGGGGTTGGAGCCACGGGTGCGCCCTGCACATCTATGTCCTGGCCATTATCAGTGCCGAGTACCACAGAGGGCAGACTTCCATTCATTCGGATTCGATATTGAGTGCCGGCAGGCGTCCCAAAAGGAATGGCTAACCTCAAGGTAACGGGTGTATTTCCGGCAAGTGTCCCCATACTAACAGGCGTTGCAAAACTGCCGGTGGCATCGGAGAGTTCTGCCGTAAAAACATTATTCCACCGGAAAGGACCGGTGATAGAGAATTGAATATCTACAGAATCTCCCGGGCAAACAGACAGGGGAGAAACCGAAAGCGTGGTAATAGAGGCATTCAGCTGAATACTATCCATAATCCCCTGACTGATGTTGAAGAAAGTCCCACTTGCCGTGGTTTCCAGATTTACCGCCCTGACCATATACCAAGAAATACCGGCATCAGGTACGGTGTCTGTAAAAGTGGTGCCGGGGATGAGATTCGTATTGACCCTTGTATAGGGGCCGAGTTCGGCAGAGGCTTTATATACATGATATCCCAAAATACTTCCGGAAGCTGCATTCCAATTCAGTACCACATGATTTTGATTATTGGCTGCGGTCAAAGCCAGATTAGCAGGCGGATTCACATAAACCATCCGAAGTGTTGGATCTCCCATTAAAGCGACATGAATTCTTCTTGGAAAAGCCCCGGTGAAATATACATTTTGATTGTTCTGAGAAATCCTGGCGCCATACCCAAGGGGTTCTCCTAATCCCATATGATGTACTTGCCAATGAGGCCTTCCTGCCCAGAATGAAGCCAGGGCACGCCCGGCTGCCAGAGGGGCTCTCAGGAAATTATTGTCGCTGTCCCAGTCCCCAAAATAAGACCCGAAGAGGGAAGTAAAAGCCGTTTGAACAGTATCAGTAACAAAATCTGCGGTAGTTCCTACGCCTCCTGAACTAGAATAGGATCCCGGTCCACAACCATAAGACCATAAAAAATCCTGCGTGTAAAGGTCAGGAAAATAATCCCCGGTGCTTACATTGGTGGTTCCAACCAGAGGCGCAAAATTTCGGAAGCCATTAGCCGCAAATGCTTCTCCGCTGAATGGGCCAAAATTGTCATCAATTCTGCCTCTGTTTTGGGGAATCCATTGGCGGTGGCGGAATGCATGGTTATGGGTCAAATATTGTCTCAGCAAATCTGCTTCCGGCAAGGCAAAATTTCCCATATTGGATAGGTCCACCCGCCCCACATTCACATCCACATCGGATGGCAGAATAGATTCATCATACTTCCCGTCGCCTGGTATGTTGTGATTTTGGGTTCGTGTAGCACCGATATTATTGACCGTAACATCATTCCAGGTACCATCCATGTCTCCGTAAAAAACATCTGCAGGCCAGGCTCCCTGATGATCTGGGATATGGGCATCCGGAGCTAAATCTCCGGAATACGGGACTGGTACTCTTCCAAATAGCAATAGCGTTTTGGAACGAAGGGTATCCTGATTCCAGGCCGCTACAATTTGAGATTTAACTGCTGAGACCGGATCATTTCGGTCCACATTAATCCGGTTGATTTCATAACCATCGCCAGCCAAATCTACAAGCAGGCGATTAAATTCAGTCTGCATACCGGCCAAAACCGTTGTATCGACTACGACAATAGCGATGCCACGGAATTCCGTGAGGGCAAGTTCGATTCCGGTATAGATAAAGCCATAGGCATTGTAGGAAGGTTCGGTTCTGTCGAAGCGGTATTCATAAGCATCGCCCACATTAATGGCATTCTCGGTGTAGCCGGTTGCCGTGCCCGGCAGGTTGGTTACGAGACTCCAAAGGGGTTGGTTTTTAAGTTTACGATATACGGTATAACCGGTTGCAGTTGCCGACCCAGGCCAGGAAAAGGTAATTTGAGGGGGAGCGGTTTGAACTACCGCACTAACCTGCACGGTATAATCCGAAGTGGATTGGGCGTGAATCTTAGGTATTTCCCAAAACACAAGCACACCCAAACTGAAAATAAATGCCCGAAAGAATGGAAGTATCATCGAAAAGAATTTTACCGGTAAACCCTGAAATTTAAGTTAAAGGTAAGAAATTCAGTCGAATAGAAATGCATCCAAAATTAAGCCGTTGAAAACAACAGGCAATGGAAAAAATCAGACCAACAGGGAAACTGCCTTGCGAATTCTGGCAGTTGCCTCCCGAAGGGTCTCGTCCGAGCAGGCAAACGACAAACGAATGTGCTTATCAGTGCCAAAAGCTTCTCCCGATACGACAGCAACCCCAACCTGATCCAGTAGGTAGAGCGAAAAATCTTGTGGCGTTTTCAAAATCTGACCATCAGGCGTGCGCTTACCTAGTAAATCTGAAATATCGGGATACATGTAAAAAGCGCCATCAGGCAATAAACAACGGAATCCCGGAATTTCCGACAACTCCTTGTAAAACGCATCTCGCCTTTGATGGAATGTCTTGGTCATGTTCAGGGAGGGAGTCAGATCTGAACTAACAGCAGCGAGGGCTGCTTTTTGCGCAATAGAACAAGCCCCGGAAGTAACTTGACCCTGATACTTTTCACAAAGCTCGGCAATCCATTTGGGTGCTCCCAAAAAGCCTATCCTCCAACCGGTCATAGCGAATCCTTTGGACACTCCGTTAATCGTAATCACTCGGTCGGCAATTTCCGGAAAGCTTCCAATACTGATATGTGGGGTTCCAAAAGAGATCAATTCATAAATCTCATCTGCCAAGACAAAGATGTTGGGATATTTTTTCAGCACTTCTACCCA
>CANHCC010000040.1 GCA_947459115.1 Bacteroidota bacterium
GATGTATTTGAAGAGTCCGCCCTCGCCAGAGCTCAATCTATTGACGATCGTTTAAATTCCGGAGAATCCATTCCTTTGGCCGGTATGGTTATCGGGATTAAAGATGTACTCTGCTACGCGGAACATCCGGTAAGTGCAGGGTCTCAAATATTGAAGGGGTTCAACTCTCTCTTTACGGCTACATCGGTCCAGCGTCTGCTCGACGCCGGGGTTATTGTACTCGGGAGACTCAATTGTGATGAATTTGCAATGGGCTCCTCCAATGAAAATTCCTCTTACGGACCGGTTAAAAATCCTTTAGATAGAAACAGGGTGCCAGGTGGATCTTCTGGCGGTTCCGCAGCAGCAGTCGCTGCGGGTATGTGTCATGCCACTCTTGGTACGGATACAGGTGGCTCGATTCGTCAACCCGCTGCTTTTTGCGGAATTGTTGGACTTAAGCCCACCTATGGCCGTGTCTCAAGATATGGTATGGTAGCTTATGCTTCCTCTTTTGATCAAATTGGCCCCATGTCTCACACAATAGAAGATTCGGCTCTTCTATTGCAATATATGTCCGGCTTCGACCCGAATGATGCCACCAGTTCTAGTCATTTAACTGAGGCTTACTCGGATCTCCTTAATTTACCCGGTACTCAAAAGTTTACCATAGGCGTTATTCGAGAAAACCTGGAAATGCCAGGGTTAGATCCTCAGATAAAACAGGCTACCTTAGATATTCTGGATAAATTAAAAGCCCAAGGCCATCAAATAAAAGAAGTTAGTTTTCCATATTTGGACTATGTGGTGCCCACTTATTATGTGCTTACCACTGCTGAGGCCTCTTCAAATCTTTCAAGATATGACGGCATTCGGTTTGGATATCGCACCTCCAACGCAAAAAATATTGAGGAAGTCTATGTAAAATCCCGATCTGAAGGGTTCGGACCTGAGGTTAAGCGCCGAATTATGTTAGGAACTTTTGTGCTTTCTGCAGGATATTACGATGCTTACTACACCAAGGGTATGCAGGTTAGACACAAAATCAAAGATGCCACGGTTGAATTATTAAAAGGTTGTGATTTTCTCTTTTCACCCACAACTCCCACGCCAGCATTCGCTTTCGGAGAAAAAAGCAAGGACCCTATCTCCATGTATTTGTCTGATATTTTCACCGTTCATGCAAATCTCTCCGGCCACCCTGCAATAAGTGTCCCTTTTGCAGGACATTCAAGTGGACTTCCATTTGGCATTCATATTCTAGGAGACTATTTTAGCGAATCCAAATTGCTCGGTTTTTCTCGTACAGTTATGGAGTTGAATATTAATCAAAAAGAAAACGCATGATGAATTTCTTTCGCATACTGCTTATGCCCGCCTTGTTGCTGATTCCCTTCTCGGAGAATCTTGCTCAGGTTTCGGAGTGCGAGCAGTCTCCAATCGCTTGTATGCTGGATAGCCTTTTGTCCAATTATCACTTTAAGGTGAAGAATAGGATGAATAATCGCAACCAAGTGAAAAATGTTTATGGATATGCGGAAGGCGAAATCCCGGTTGCAGAACCTCAGGTGGTGAAAGACAGAATGCGTCGCCTGGGTTATGAAATTCCACTGAATTACAATCCTCAAGTGCAGGCATTTATTGATATGTACACGCTTCGGAGAAGAGATCAGGTTGAAAAAGTGCTGGGTTTGATGCCTGTTTATTTTCCAATTTTCGAGGAAGTATTTGATAAAGCCGGAATTCCAATGGAGATTAAATACCTCTCTATCGTGGAAAGCGCTCTGAATCCTCATGCCATATCCCGTGTTGGAGCTACAGGTGCTTGGCAATTTATGTACTACACTGCCCGTCTGTATAATCTTAATATCGATACCTATGTGGATGAAAGAAGGGATCCATATAAATCCGCAGTTGCTGCTGCAGAGTATTTTAAAAATATGTACCGTATTTACAAGGACTGGCATCTCGTTATTGCAGCATATAATTGCGGACCTGGTAATGTGAATAAGGCGATTCGTCGTTCAGGGGGTAAAACCAATTTCTGGGAAATCAGTCCTTATTTACCGGCAGAAACCAGAGGTTATGTCCCCGCGTTTATGGCTGCTTGTTATGTTTTTAATTACCCTGCCGAACATAATTTATATCCTCAACAGATAGAATTTACCTATCATCAAGATACGATGCATGTTGTTCAGTGTAAATTAAATTTAAAAGAACTTGCTGAAACAACAGGGGTGGAATATGAAATGCTTAAGAATCTGAATCCGGAGTTAAAAACCGATTTTGTACCTTATTCAGAAAAAGGGTATGTGCTTAGGGTGCCTGTTAAGGTCAGTCAGATTGCCGCCTCCAATCCTGAGTCTGTGTTCAAGCCTAGCACCGTTTCCATAGAGACACCTTCCATCGCATCAAATTCTACAGACGCCAGTGATAGTCGTCAATTGGTTAGTGGAAAAGGGAATGTGGTATATCATACGGTCCGTTCCGGAGATGTGGTCGGGAATATCGCAAAAAAGTATGGCGTTACTCCTTCACAAATCGCACAATGGAATGGACTTTATAAATATCGCATCAAACCTGGGCAAAAATTAAAGATTTACCCAAGAACGCAGTATAAAGGCTAGTATTCCTAAGGGTCTAGGCATATTGCCTGGCGCCAAAAATAGCTGATCCAATTCTTACCATAGTTGCTCCTTCTTCTATTGCAATAGCATAATCTGAACTCATACCCATACTAAGTTCTGTGAAGTCTACATTGGTATATGTAGAATTTTGCAGTTCCTCCTTTAGTTTTCTAAGGTTAGAAAATTGTGTTCGTATCAAATTAAGGTTATCAGTATTTGCTGCCATTCCCATGAGTCCTTTGAAAAGAATATTAGGATACTCATGTGCTTTCATCAATATTTCTTTGGCTTCATCCGGCGTCATTCCTGTTTTGGTTGATTCTCCGGATATGAAAATTTGCAACAATATGGGTAGAATTCTGTTGTTTTTTTGCGCTTCTTTTTGAATGACAGCGAGGAGTTTCTCACTATCCACAGAATGAATCATGGCCACAAAAGGGGCAATGTATTTGACTTTATTGGTTTGTAGGTGTCCGATTAGGTGCCATTGGGCCTGGGGTATTTCTTCTGCTTTACTCATCATTTCCTGGACTTTGTTTTCGCCTAAAGCCGTTTGTCCAAGATTCACCACTTGTTGAACAACAGAAACCGGATAAGTTTTGCTCACCGCAATGAGTTTAACACTGCCTTCCGGCCTACCAGCTTTATTTTCCAGCGAGCGTATTTTATCAAGAACATCAAATAGGGGATGAGGTATGGAGGTTTGCATGCCCAAAATTATAACATCCCTGGTTGGTTACCAACCTTCCGGTAAGTAACTTACCCCAGTTCGGTAAGTAACTTACCCCAGTTCGGTAAGTAACTTACCCCAGTTTGGTAAGTAACTTACCCCCCCCGTTCCGGTAAGCAGCTTACCGGTTGTAACTCCTTAACCCTCAAGGATGATTAGTTTTTCTCCGCTTCTCCAGGCCTGAGATATCATATCTTGAGCCAGCCTTTCCACCGAGGTCGGTCGGTATTTCTTAAACTTTCCCAACATGAAGGGGGCAAGGAGTTTTCCTAGTATTAGACCGAGTTTTTCGCCCAATCGAAATTCTTTACGATCCCCATCTAATATTGATGGTCTGAAAATGGTCGTTAATGGAAAGTTTAACTGACATACGGCCGCTTCACACCGGCCTTTTATCCGATTATAGAATATGCTTGAGTCTTTATCGGCTCCGATAGCAGTGACCAATAGATAATGGCTGGCTCCGTTGGCCTTGCAAATTTTTCCTAATTCGACAGGATAGGTTAAATCAATGGCTTCAAAGGCTGCCTGCGAACCCGCTTTTCGAATTGTTGTGCCGAGACAGCAAAAAACGTGGTCACAGGTTAATTGCTCTGAGTGAGATAATAAATCCTTTCCGTCCGTGAGAATCCACTCTAGCTTAGGATGCTGTATTTCACCCGGTTTTCTGCTAAGGGCAATAACTTTAGTGTATCGGTTATCCTCTAATAATAGGTTTAAAAGTACGCTTCCGGTGAGGCCGGTAGCCCCGGCAATCAGTGCGATGGCAGTGTTGTTAATTTCGTTCATAAAATGGGCGGAATGTTCCCTACATTTGTCTGTATGAAAATAGGGATTTTTCTCGGTGGTAGTTCCCGTGAAAGGGAAATTTCTTTTGCAGGGGGAAGAACGGTTTACGATAACCTGGATAAAACGCTCTTTACGCCTGTTCCGATCTTTGTGGATAGTTATGGCAATTTTATCCGGCTGGATTGGCAGTGGCTTTACAAGGGTACCATTCGGGATTTCTTTCCCCCGGCCCGACTGGTTCCGGATTCTGAATCGGAATTTCAGGTATATCTGGAGCAGATTGCAGAATCAAACAGCCCTATTATTTCCAAGGCCGGTAAGGCCATTGGGACGCGCCTCCGTCCGGATGAAATAAAGGCGGAAATCGATTTTGCTTTCCTTGCCCTTCATGGAAAAATGGGAGAAGATGGCACACTTCAAGGCCTGCTTGAATGGCTCGGTATCCCATATTCCGGTACGGGTATTCTGGGGTCGGCTGTGGGTATTGATAAATTGATTCAAAAGAATCTTATGCCGGGTTTGAATTTCCCGGTTACGCCTTATGTCGTTATTTATGAATCGGAGATTCAGGAAAAATACTCCACCTTGTGCGCTTACATTCGTCAGAATATTCAATATCCTTGTGTGGTTAAGTCGCCAATTCAAGGCTCCAGTATCGGATTAAGTATTGTTCATTCGGAGGATGAACTTTTGCCGGCTTTTGAACATGCTCTGATGAAACGCACGATTAGGAGTCATGAGTGGGATAAATTGGATGAAGTAGAGCGGAATAGTTTCGTTCGTCGCTTGTCAGACATTCGGGAATCTGTCGGTCTGCCGGTGACTTGTAATGCGAAGCCAGGGAAGGTGATTCGTAAGCCCTCTGAGCTAAAGCATCTATTGGATGAGGCCTTAGCAACCTTACCTGAAGTCACCTTTTCAGCCCTGGATGCCGGTAATTGTGTGTTGGTAGAAAAGTATCTCGATGGGCAAGAGTTTTCAGTTATTGTTATTGAAGATGAAGCCGGGAGACCCATGGCTCTACCCCCTACGGGTATAATTAAATCCCAGGCCTTGTTTGATTATCGTAGTAAATATCTGCCTGGCATGGCCAGGAAAATTACACCGATTGATCTTCCCGAAGACGGTATTCGTAGCATCATGCGAGAGACCGAGCGCCTAATGTATGAATTGGGCTTTTCGGTTTATGCCCGTATTGATGGCTATTATCAATCGGATGGGACCATTTATTTGAATGATCCCAATACGACATCCGGGATGTTGCCAGGGTCATTCTTCTTTCATCAGGCCGCGGAAATAGGATTAGATCCTTCTGCATTTTTAACCTACATCATTCATACATCTTTGAAAGTCAGGATGCGAGAAGGTTTCCTTGCAGCAGGGACAATTTTTCATGTGTTGGGGCAGGCTTTGCAAGAGCGACAATCTGCAGAAGATACCAGAATTCCAGTTGCGGTTGTGTTGGGGGGGTATTCCAGTGAGCGCCATATTTCAGTGGAAAGTGGACGGAACATTTATGAAAAGCTTAGTAGTTCGGGGAAATATGCCCCAGCCCCTTTATTCCTTATGCAGACCACCGGATCCAATGAACTTCAACCCGGTTGTGGCTATGGCCTATGGAAACTACCTGTCAACATGTTGCTGAAAGACAATGCGGATGATATTCGGGATAAAATTCTGAGTCTGGAGGCTCATCCGGAGGTGCATCCCGTAATTCAGGAAATCCGTAAAAAGGCCTTGGGTATCAGTTCGACATTTTCCAGAAACGCTTCAGCCGGATTCCCAACGCCTGTGCGTCTTTCCGAGCTTCAAGAGCAGTTTGGCTTTGTGTTTATTGCCTTACATGGAAGGCCTGGAGAAGATGGAGATTTACAAGGTATCCTCGAAAAAGTTCGGCTCCCTTACAACGGTTCGGGTATCACGGCTTCTCGCATCACCATTGATAAATTTGCAACTCTGAGTCGCCTAAAAGCCTGGGGGCTCTCCGGAGCACATCAAAAAATGATTCACAAAGCCGAATGGTTAAGAGACCCGGGCGTTGTACTTCAATCCATTACCAATACTTTTGAATTTCCGTTTATTGCCAAGCCATCAGATGATGGATGTAGCAGTGCTGTAATGAAAATCAAAACACTTGAGGCTTTAGAACTGTATGCGAAAGCGATGTTTCGAAATTCTGATGCCGGGGAAGTGCTATGGCGTCAGGGCTTAAATCTTCAGCCCACCGATGCGTTTCCGGCGAAAGATTATTTTCTAATTGAATCGCTTCAGGATCAGGATGCAGACGATTTACATTTTCTGGAAGTGACGGTTGGTTTATTGACCCATCGTGAAAATGACGGCTCATTGAAATATGAAGTCTTTGAACCCAGTGAGACCCTTGCCGGAGAGGATATCCTGTCTTTAGAGGAGAAATTCTTAGCAGGAGAAGGGCAGAATATTACCCCTGCCAGATTCCATGCGGATGCCAATTATGCTGCCAGGATAAGCCGTAAAGTGCGTCGTGCCATTAAAGATGCTGCTGTATTGCTCGGGATAGAAGGTTATGCACGCATAGATGCCTTTGTTCGTATTAAAGCAGAAGAGCGCGTGGTGGTGGAATTCATTGAAGTCAATTCCCTGCCCGGCATGACACCGGCAACTTGCATCTTTCATCAATGTGCGCTGTCCGGTTATACCCCGTTTGATTTTATTGATCATATCATTCGGCATGGGATGGGGCGTTATCAGGATAAAAACTAAATTTGATTTATGTTACGATATTTATTGAGTCGGGAATTTTGGAAACTAACCGCTTTATTTGGTGGCGGCACCTTAATCGTCTTGATCTTATTCTTTTATGTTTTCCTACCTTCCTATACCCGTCAAGGGGAGCAGGTAGAGGTGCCTGATGTAACGAATAAAGATCATGAGGAGGCCATACATCTCCTGGAGAGTGCGGGTCTTTCCTACAATCTGGATACATTATATGATTACAATCCAGATTTTAGTGCATTGGCGGTTACAAAACAGGAGCCTCCGGCAATGTCTAAAGTCAAGCCAGGGCGCAAAGTATATCTTTACATTAACCGGGATACACCATCCAAAGTGTCTTTCCCGGATATTTTGAATAAGTCCTTGTTTGAGGCGCGTGCTGAATTAGATAAATGGGGTATTCGTGTTGGCAAAGTGCAGTTTGTGGAGGGGGATTTTGCCAATCTGGTAGAGAAGGCATATTTTAAAAACAAAGTATTGAGGGCAGGCGATCCCATTGAAAAATTCTCTACGATTCAATTGGTGGTGTCCAAAGGGCCCGGGGAGAATGTAGAATATATCTCGGTTGAAAATATGTTAGCCGGGGATGCGGTGAATGCACTCCAAATGCAGGGATTTGTTATTGGTCAGATTAAATACGACCCCAATTCTAAGGCAGAGGCCGGTATGGTGTTCCGTCAGGATCCCAGGTATCATGAGGGGGATTCTCTGGCGCGAGGTAGAAGTATCACCCTTTTTGTGGCGGGTGAAGAACCTGAGGAAGCCAGCGAAGGGGTAGAGTAGGGGTATGGATTAGAGGATTCGTGCACCTTTGTATTTCGAGCAGGCCTGGACTGCGTCTGTTCGAAGTACGCCCGGGGGAGAGTTTGAAGAATGCCTAATTCATAATTCATAATTAAGAGATACTTCGCATCCCCCCTAGTCGTACTTCGACTCATAATAATTTAAGATTGTGTTCAGGCTATAATTCGCTCAGCACATGCTTCGATACGCCCCCACCAAGGTGGGGACTACTCAGCGACCGGGGGATATAAAAAATTCTTTTTAAGTTTTTGATTGTTGTAAGGCGATCATGGATTCTATAATTCTAATTTTCGTGACCTATTCGAATAGGTCATGCATTATACTTTGTCGTTCCGGAAAGTATAAAATTCGTTCCCCTGAACGACTTTTAATACTATACTTCTACAATCTCAGAACCTTTGCCCAGCCGAACTGAAATTCAACCCATATCAGCATTCGCATAACGGTATCCCTCATAATTCATAATTCCTCCCTCATCATTCCCCACTTTTTTCGTATTTTCACGATAGATTTATGCGATACTTAGGGACTCTTTTAATTGCCGTCTTTTACTTTCTTGGAACTCTCTCCTTTGTCTCCGGACAGCAGACGCCAATTCAAGGTGAATTGAAGGAAAGGATTCTCACGGACAAGGCCCTTATCGGCATTTCGGTTCCCCTTGAGGCTGAACCGGTCTCTGCTAAAACCGCTTCTCAAACGCTTCTCTTGCCTTTCTTTGATGATTTCTCCTACGAGGCTTTATTTCCTGATACAACCTTGTGGATGCCAGATACCCAGAGACAGCCTTATATTTCCAGAACTATGCCCATCAGTCCACCTTCTCTAGGGGTGGCCGTTTTCGATGGCTCTAACAGTCGGGGCAGTTATTATAGTTTGCCAGGGCCTAATCCCCCTTTCCCTGAAGGCTTCGCCGATATGCTTACCAGTCGTCCGATTGACCTCAGCGCTTATGGACCCGGGGATAGCATTCGTCTGTCCTTCGTCTATCAACCTAAAGGTTTAGGTAACGAACCGGAATTCGGTGACTCCCTCATCGTGTATTTCAGGGATACTTCCACCACCGTATCCCGATTTATCAAAGTCTGGGGAATCCCCGGTTCTCCATTTCATGACTTTAGAAATGTCCTGATTCCCGTCCAGGATTCTTTATTTCTGCACGACCATTTTCAATTTCGCATACGCAATAAAGCGACCCTCAGCGGACAGTTGGATCACTGGATGGTGGATTATGTCTTCCTTGAAGCCAATCGTAACAAGGGCGATACCATTTTTGATGATCAGGCACTTACCGAACCTACGCCCCCTATCTTTTTTCCTTACACGCATTTGTCCCAAAAACAATTTACCGCCCTGTGGTGGGAACGCTTTCGGAATTTTGGCGTCAGTATGCGTAATCTCGGCTCCGCCACGGCTTCAAGAACCCTGGTAACCAATATCTCCGAACTTAAACACAATGCTTTTTTATCCGGTACGGTCAGTTATAATCTTCCTGTAAATCTTGGTGCCGGGCCTCAGGTCAGAGCTTTTACAGCTTTTGATAACCAGCCTTTCTTTGATTACATGATGCTTCGGCATACGACCTTGCTCGATCTGCCGGATTCCAGGCCCCTCAACGATACCTGTCGCGTGGATTATCCCATTGACAGTCTCTTTGCTTATGATGATGGAACGCCTGAAGCTGCTTATGGTTTAAATACCGCACGCGTATTTGCCCAACGATTTGAAACCCTCACCGAGGACAGCATCTATGCCGTCCAATTATGCTTTATTAAAACCATTTACAATATTGATATCCCTCGCTCCTTCGTACTCACCATCTATGATGGAGACCAATTACCCGGTACCATTTTGTATGAGCAATTTGGATCCGCCCTTGCTGGCGATAGTTTAAATCAGTTTTACAAAATGACTTTGGATTCCGGTGTGCCCGTCGGAAGATCCTTTTGGGTAGGGATACGACAAACCGACCCTGAGCCTATTGGCATTGGCATAGACTATAACAATTTTAATACCCGCGTCATGTGGGACAGTTTGCAGACCTGGGTAGGTAGCAATTTACAAGGCACTCTGATGATGCGCCTGAATCTCTCCAAAGGAAATCCTGTGCCATTTTTCTTGAACGAATCCCCGACATCTGTGAATGGCGATTTATCTATATGGCCCAACCCTGCCGGGTCGGAAATGTTATGGTGGAAGCATTCAGGGGAAAGAAATGGAGATATCCTGATATACGATGCCCTGGGACAGTTAGTGTTTCAGTCCACTTATGAAGGCCAAACCGGCCAATTTCAATTGCCTTTTCTCCCGGCCTCCGGCGTGTATAAGGTTATTTTTAAAGGCCGTACAGGGGGATTTTATCAAAGTCAGTCCTGTAGAATACCCTAAGGGAACTCAAACCTGAATGCGGGTGTAGAAGAGGCAGCAATAAACGAAAGACAGAATTATGAAGGTTCCTCAGGTAGATATTTTAGCAATTGGCGTGCATCCCGATGATGTGGAATTGACATGTAGTGGCACCATCTGTCGGCATAGAGCGATGGGGTATTCCGTTGGGGTATTGGATTTAACCGGAGGGGAATTGGGGACGCGCGGAAATAAAGACCTACGCTTACAAGAAGCCCAGGCTTCTGCTAAAATTTTGGGCCTTAATTTTCGTCATAATCTTCATTTTAGAGATGGCTTCTTTCAGAATGACGAAGTCCATCAGCTGGAAATCGTTCGTTGGATTCGGGCCTTAAAGCCCGTCATCGTTATGTGTAACGCCCCCGAAGACCGTCATCCGGATCATGGCAGGGCAGGGGCATTGGTCAATGAAGCCTGCTTCTACAGCGGACTACGCAAAATTCAAACCGAACTCCACGGCCAACCCCAGGAGCCCTGGAGACCTACCCGCATTTACCAATATGTACAGGATCGCTTGCTCATCCCATCTTTAGTAGTGGACATCACACCCTGGATGGAACAAAAAATGGATTCCATAAAGGCCTATTCTTCCCAGTTTTACAATCCCGAAAGCACCGAACCGGAGTCTTACATCTCTAGTCCCCGCTTCTTCCAAAACATCGACGCCCGCGCCCGCACTTTCGGTCACATGATAGGGGTAGAATTCGGAGAAGGCTTTATGGTGAAAGGCCCGGTGGAAGTGGGGGATTTTATGGCGGAGATGTAGGGGGGGGGTCCGGATTTTACTCTTTACCTATTCGATTAATCCTTTTTGCCTTCGTCCTCAGTCCGTTTCAGTTGGGTTGTGGCCCCTAACTCTATGGGCTCGCTTTCTTGGGTTAGGCCTTTTAAGTATTTCTAATGGTCACGGGTTTTGAGGTAATCCTATTCTTCGTTAAGCACTTTTACTCTAAATAGGAGAGTAAACTAACATCTGCCATGTTCATCCTCTCAACAGGTACGCTCCGACCGGTCATCCAATATGCGTATGGATATTGTAAGCTGTTTTTTCATTTTTCATGTTTGCTTATTTATCGTTAACAATTATCGCATTTCAATAGGCTTCAGGCTAGAATAGGATCGCTGGTCTGCTCTCTTTTTTTCATCATAAGTGTTTCAAGATTTATTTTGAATTCGAATCCTGGACTGGATTTTATATTTGTATTTGATAGGGTATGGTCGCTTTATAATGTTATAGTTTTTTTGCTTAACTGGGATTCGGTTGGCCGGTCCCATAACGATAAAATGGTACCCGGAATAAGCCGGTAAACTGTGTTTTGTAATCGCGTTTTTTTTATTGTGATGCATTGGATATTTACCAATGTATCTTGGGTAGCGTTTATCGTTTTGGGAATGGGATGGGTAATTGGTAATCAGTAGGGACAGGGCATGCCCTGTCCCTACTGATTACCAATTACCCCCGAAAAAAAACCGGGCTGTCCTTCCAGAACAGCCCGGCCGTCAATTGCAACCAATATGCGGTCACAGCCTCGGGAGCACAGAATTATCTATTCAGCCTTTTTCCCAATTCTTTACCTTTTGCATGCAGTAAATGTTTGCGGGCACGACGATAGCCTAATATCAAAAGTGACAGAATCAGCACGCACTTATTCCCCGCTCTCGATTGGCAACTGCACTCTGCCGGTATGGAACATTTCTTTGATCTTGTTCTCTATCTCGGTCATTAATTCCGGATTGTCTTTTAAAATTTGACGCACGGCATCACGACCCTGACCGAGTTTGTCCCCATTATAGGAGAACCAGGATCCGGATTTTTGAACCAGGTTATGCTCCACCGCTACATCCAGAATTTCGCCGGAACGGGAAATGCCTTCTCCGTACATTATGTCAAATTCTACAGTCTTAAAGGGAGGCGCCACCTTGTTCTTAACCACCTTCACTTTTACCCGGTTTCCGGTAACATCCGTGCCGTCTTTTAATTGTCCAATTCGGCGAATATCCAAACGAATGGAAGCGTAGAACTTCAGGGCATTTCCGCCTGTGGTGGTTTCCGGATTGCCAAACATCACTCCGATTTTATCCCGAAGCTGGTTGATGAATATACAAACGCAATTGGTTTTGTTAATGGTCCCCGTTAACTTTCTTAAGGCCTGAGACATTAATCTGGCCTGAAGCCCCATTTTGGAATCTCCCATTTCCCCTTCGATTTCGGCCTTAGGCACCAATGCTGCTACAGAGTCAATTACAATGATGTCAATTGCACCGGAACGAATCAGGTTTTCGGCAATTTCTAATGCCTGCTCTCCATTATCGGGTTGGGAGATAAGCAGATTGTCTGTATCAATCCCTAATTTTTCGGCATAAAAGCGGTCAAAGGCATGTTCTGCATCGATGAAGGCAGCGATGCCTCCATTTTTTTGAGCTTCTGCAATCACATGCATGGCCAGAGTGGTTTTACCGGATGATTCCGGGCCATAAATTTCAACTACTCTACCTTTGGGTAAGCCTCCCACGCCAAGGGCCATGTCCAAGCCAAGAGAGCCGGTAGGTATAACCTCCATTTCACTAATGGCCTCATCGCTCAGCTTCATAATGACGCCTTTGCCATAACTCTTTTCCAGGCGGTCCAAGGTCAGTTGAAGGGCCTTGAGTTTTTCGTTTTTTACATTCTTTTCAGACATAGGTTAATGTTTTAATGTTTATCCGGTCCCTCCGGATTATGGCCGCCAAAGTACGAGGTCTTTGCGTGCAATTTCCGGAAAGATTTTGCCGAAAGGTGTCCGGTTTTAATAGATAAGGATGATTTTTAAACTCTTTTCAGAGTCCTTTTCTTTATCCTGTATCGGGCATTTCGACAAGACAAAATTAAGCACGAAATTTCAAATTGCAAAAAAAATTATCAACAAAACTAAAAATATTGTCATTATGGCGATATCAAGTTGCCGGCGAGAATTCTATCAAATTGTTGATAATCATTATTTTATTATTTAGACAAGTACTGTCCATTTTATTTTGCTAAAAATATGTGATTATTCATAGGGTTTTCGTCTATAAAGTTCCACAACGGAGCCTCCTTCTTCCAGGCGAGCGATTCTATGAATTGGCAGACTATCCTGCCAGCCTGATTTCATTCCACATTCATTTGGCCCAAATTGATTATCCCAAACGATTAAATCTGAGGACGATAAGGATTCATGCAAACAGGCTTCCAGAGGCCTGCGTTTCTGTGTGTCAAAAATGTCTATTTGCGCAGCATGAAAGAAATAGGGATGTGCGGCATAAACCCGGTCGATTTTCTCCTTGGGTAACCATTGGGCAACCCCTTTCATCAGGGTTTGTCTTTCATCCAAAGGGTAGGGGAGTCGGTATTGGAAGAAAGGGTCATAGATAACAAAGGCCAGGGGAATGTATAGGATAAAATAATTTATAAACCGGTAGTTTGTCGGTATGAATTGGGTTACAAATTGAAATCCAAATACCGCCACCAATGAAGCCAGGGGGACTACTGCTGCCATCACCCGAATTAAGCCAAAAGAGCCAAACAATCCGAATTTCCAGAATATGGTATGTGCAAAAAAGTACACCAAAAACGGTCCTGCGATCATGGCAAACATTTTAAAGTTTTCCCAATTTTTCTGGGTGAAAATCCTGAACATTAACCCAATACCACCGATGAGGACAAGGATACTTTGAGGGACTCCAAATATTTCTTTATTGGCCCGGATAAAATGTAGCCATTCTCCCCTGCCATAAATTTCTTCGGCACCCTGATATGGATTTTCTGTTCTAAGCCAAAGGAAGTCATTTTTCAATACACCTCCTATGAGACTAAAGACCAGAGTGCCGGTCAGGAGAAAGGGCAGGGGTTTCCATTTTTTTTCAAGGAGGGTCATGCCAAAAAAGAAGGCGATCATAAGGTTGCCTTCAGAACGGGCAAAGGGTAGGAATGAAATCAATAAACATGCAGACAGATATTTCTGCTGTATCCACAGAAGCACACCTCCGCACAAAATTAGTGCAAACAAGGGTTCGGTTAGCCCGGACATACCGGTCACAAAGAAAAGAGGATTGAAGAGAATTAATGGAATGGCGAGATAAGCATGCTTCCATTGTTGGCTATTCGCAATTTCAAATCCAATCCAGGCGGTTGCTGACACACATAAAATGTTGAATACCTTTATGCCTTGAAAGCCAAAGGCAGCAAAAGGGGAGCTTAACATGGTAAACAGAGGTTTGCCCCAATGATCCAAAAATAATAAAGGATGGGCGGGTGCATACCTGGCAAACAGGTAGTGCATAAAACTGTCTTCTCCGCCGTAAGACCCTTCGCTCAAAAAGGATAAAATCAGTAGCAGTAGAGTCCCTGAAAGGAGGAAGATGGTGGCTGGGGTTCTGGACGCTTGCATCAGGAGAGCTTGGTTTTAAGGGCGTATAACACGATACCGGCAGCGACCGAAACATTAAGACTATGCTTGGTCCCGAATTGGGGAATTTCTAAGGCCAGATCACATAAGTTCAAGGCTTCATCCTGCACCCCTTCTACTTCATTGCCCAGAATCAGGACGAGACCGACTTGTAAATTTGGTTCATAGTGGGGTAGGGAAAGGCTTTCCGTTGTTTGTTCAATGGCGGCAATGGTCCAGCCTTTGGCTTTTAATTCTCTGAGTGTGAGCAATAGATCAGAGGATTTTTCCCATGCAACAGTATCGGTCGCTCCGAGTGCGGTTTTTCGAATTTCGGGATGGGGAGGCGTACCCGTATAGCCACTTAGGATTATTTTTTCAATGCCAAAAGCATCTCCACTTCGAAAGATGGAACCCACATTGAGCAAGCTGCGCACATTATCCAGTACCACAATTACCGGCAACTTGGGGCTGGACTTAAAATCCTCCGGCCTCATGCGTCCCAATTCTTCCATGCTTAGTTTTTTCATATGAATCTATGTCTCTGTGGCAAGGTTTACCTTGCCGCAAGGTTTCCGTATATTTGTTACCCGCTACAAATATAAGTGAGGGACCGATGATGAAAGACAAGGAAACGCCCCTAATGAAGCAGTTTAATGCGATTAAGGCGAAATATCCGGGCACTATTTTGCTGTTTCGGGTGGGGGACTTTTATGAAACTTTTGGAGAAGATGCCGTACAGGCCTCTCGGGTGCTGGGCATTGTGCTGACCAAACGCGCCAATGGGGCAGCATCCGAAATGGAATTGGCCGGTTTTCCCCACCATTCTCTGGATTCTTATTTACCGAAGCTTGTAAAGGCCGGGTTGAGAGTGGCTGTGTGTGATCAGCTCGAAGATCCTAAGCTGGCGAAAGGTATTGTCAAACGCGGGGTTACTGATCTTGTAACGCCTGGTGTTGTTCTGAGCGATAAAGTTCTGGACCAGCAAAAAAATAATTATCTCTGCGCCCTCTGGTTTGAATCCCCTCAAAAACTTGGCTCTGCTTTTCTTGATATTTCAACCGGAGAATTTTTCTGCCGGGCCGGAGACCCGGAAACGATTTCCCGTTTGGTCCATAGTCTAAATCCCTCTGAGACCATTGTGAGTCGAAAAGACATGAAGAGTTTTCGGGAATTGTTTGGGGAAAAACTTTATCACCATCGAATGGAGGACTGGGCTTTTGCCTATGATACCGCTTTCCGACAGTTAACCAGTCATTTTGGAACCTTGTCGTTAAAGGGTTTCGGGTTGGATGATACGCCCCTCGAAATTATTCCTTCCGGAGCCATTCTGATTTATCTCGAACACAACGAGCAAAAGAATATTTCCCATATCAACCGGATTTATCGGTTTGAGGAAAATCATTTTCTTGGGTTAGATCCGTTTACCATCCGTAATCTGGAATTATTTAATTCCGCGCATCCGGATGGCGTCAGCTTGTTCAAGGTGATCAACAAAACGCAAACCGTTATGGGTGCAAGGCTGATGCAGCGCTGGCTGGCCTTTCCATTGTTGGATCCTAAAGAAATACAAAAGCGCCTGGATTGCGTTGAGGCCTATATTCGCAACCCCTCTGTGCGAGATGCTGTTGGTAAAATTTTGGGTCGGATTTCGGATATGGAAAGGCTATGTGCCAAACTCGCCACCCTTAGATTAAGTCCCAGAGATGCGGCTTTTCTTAGAAATGCCAATCGGGAGATTGGTCCTTTGGTGGAGACCCTGGCCAATGCCGGTGAGCCTGCCCTGAATGAACTTGTACAAGGCTTTCGGCCTCCCGAAGCTTTATTACGATGGTTTGACGATTGGTTGGCGGAAGAGCCTTCACCCGCCCTGACAGACGGGAAAATTATTAAAGAAGGCAACAATTCTGAGCTGGATGAACTAAGGTCCCTCTTGTATTCCGGTAAAGAATATTTACTGGAGCTTCAACAAAGAGAAATCACCCGAACGGGTATTACCTCCTTAAAAGTAGCCTACAACAATGTCTTCGGGTATTATATTGAAATCACCCATGCGCACAAGGATAAGGTGCCGTCAGATTACATTCGCAAGCAAACTCTGACCAATGCTGAGCGTTACATTACGCCGGAATTGAAAACTTACGAAGAGAAGATTCTGACGGCAGAAGAAAAAATACTGAAACTTGAAAGTGGCTTATATCAGGATTTTATTTCCGGCTTGATGAAATGGATTCCGGATATGCAACATAATGCCAGGATGATTGCCACAGCGGATGTCTTGTATGGCTTTGCCGTTCAGGCATTATCGGCCCAATATTGTAGACCTGAGGTAAATGAAGGGGAAACTTTGGATATCACGGAAGGTCGACATCCTGTGATAGAAACCGTTCTGTCCAAAGAACATCCTTACATACCGAACAGTGTTAAGTTGGATAATTCCACACAGCAGATCATTATCATCACCGGACCGAATATGGCAGGAAAGAGCGCTCTGCTTCGTCAAACGGCTTTGATTGTATTGATGGCTCAGGCAGGGTCTTATGTGCCAGCCAGTGCAGCACAAATTGGCATCGCCGATCGGATTTTTACCCGTGTTGGTGCATCGGATAATCTCAGTGCCGGGGAAAGTACTTTTATGGTGGAGATGAACGAAACGGCGAGGATTCTGAATACCTGCACCTCCCGAAGTCTGATTCTAATGGATGAAATTGGAAGGGGGACTTCCACTTACGATGGGGTTTCTATTGCGTGGTCTCTGGTGGAATATTTACATGAAACCCAGGGAAGGATGGCTCGGACTTTATTTGCCACCCATTATCATGAGTTGAATGATTTGGAGGGTAAATTTCCGAGAGTAAAGAATTTCAATGTTTCCGTGCGTGAGGCAGGGGGGCGTATTTTGTTTTTGAGAAAACTCATACCCGGCGGAACTGAACATAGTTTCGGGATACAGGTGGCAGAGATGGCAGGTATGCCGAGACAAGTTTCCGAACGGGCGAGAGAATTGCTGACCCATTTTGAAAGTCGTCGCCAAGATCAGAAAGAGGCCGTTTCCGGGTTTAAATTTTCCAATCGGCAGGAGGTGCAGTTGAATATGTTTGAATTGAGGGATGAAGATACGCTGAAGATTCGACGAATATTGGCCGGTTGTGACATTGATCGAATGACCCCTGTGGAGGCCCTTTTAAAATTACAGGAGATTAAGCGGGAACTTTCCGGAGAAAATTAAGTTGGAATTTTAAGCGTGATCAATTCGATAAAACCATAGGATGTAAAAAAGATATTAATTGTGGGGGATGATGAATTGCTGAAAGCCCGCCCTGTTCAAGGATTTTCTGACCGGGAATCCGGCACATGAGAGCAGTGCGATTCAGACAGAGAGGGATATTAAATTGGAATAAATCAATTTTTCAAATTAAATCTCCAGGTACCATTTTAATCGTTGTTTGATTCTTGTCTGAATAATAACAAGGGCGTTTAAAGTTGGCTCATCTAAAATTTAAAGTAGATAATTCTTTGATGTCTTGAGCCTATTAAATTATCACTGAAGTTAGAATTATCGCCAGCGTTTTGCGAGGACAGTCGCCGGAAATCCAAAATTAGCTGTCTACTGGAAATCCGGATCGATTCATAGATCGGGATTGATCAGGATTCATTAGGAATTTCTGCCTAGCCGGCTGTCCTGAAAGGACATATTATTTTGTGTGGGGCTTTAGCCCCACACAATAGGCATGGGTTCAAGGCAAGACGGGTGCATGTAAGAATGCTGTAAATACTTACCGTCGTCTCTCGATAAGGCGGC
>CANHCC010000041.1 GCA_947459115.1 Bacteroidota bacterium
GGGGTTTGATTATTCGGGGCCATTTTTTCTGACAGATTCAGGCAACAAGCTATATCCTCGCTTCGTTCATACTATTGTGAACCGATACCTTGGAGTTGTCAGTACCGCCTCAAAGAAAAGTCCGCATGTTATGCGACATACATTTGCCACTCATCTATTAGAGGAGGGCGCAGATTTGAACGCTATCAAAGAAATGTTGGGGCATTCCAGTTTGGCCGCAACCCAGGTATATGTGCATAACACCATTTCAAAACTGAAGAAAGTGTATCGTCAGGCTCACCCCAAGGCATAAGAGTATTTTTAACGCTTAATAGAAAGAACCACATGAAAGTTTCGATTCAATCTTTACACTTTGATGCAGATAAAAAACTGCTGGATTTCATTCAACAAAAATGCGATAAGTTGGATACCTTTTTTGATCATATTTTAGACGGGACGGTAACGCTCAAATTGGAAAAAGATCATGAGCATGGCAATAAATTCGCAGAGATTATGCTGAATGTTCCTGGCGGCAAATTGGTCGCCAAGGAGCAATGTAAGTCCTTCGAAGAAGCTGTGGATTTGACCACGGAACAGTTGAGAAAACAAATATTAAAGCATAAAGAGAAACTTCGGGCGAATGAATAATTGTTCGTGACTTGAATAACAATGCCGGTCTTTCTTTTTTAGTGGCCGGCATTGTTGTTTTTGCCTAACCGGTGTTTGTGCCAATTGAGTGGCCCAAGGAATCTTATTTACGCTGATGCCCTAACTTTTTAAATAAAATATACCCCGCCAATACAAGTGTAAATGCATTGGCTAAAATAACAGGAAGCGCATTTAATAAGATACCATACACCAACCATCCGCTCAGACCTGTGCATAAAATAAGAAACATGTACAAAGAGATTCCATCTGTCCTATCGGTTTTGTAAACCATATAGGCCTGAGGTAAAAAAGAAATGGTCGTGCAGCCGGCTGCCAGATACCCTATTAAATCAATCATCATTTTTTGTCTCTTATTTTCAGCAAAATTCGGAAATCTCTTTCGCTTTAGAACGACGCTATGGCTTTATTCTGCATTTTTGTACTATGCCATTACTAACTGATATGATGGGGAGAGAGGTCCAAGTCCCTGACCGACCTGAAAGAGTTATTTCCCTGTGTCCCTCTCAAACCCTTACGCTGGCAGATTTGGGCGCCTCAGGTCAATTGGCAGGTATTACCCGGTTTTGTATTCATCCCGATGAAATCTGGAAATCTGTGAAACGCATTGGTGGAACCAAGCGAGTAAACTTTGATGCCATTTTAGAAATTCAACCGGATTTAATCATTGGGGAAAAAGAAGAAAATACGGAGGGTATGATACAGGAGTTGTCGAAGGACTATCCAGTGTACATGACAGATGTTACCGATATTCCTTCCTCTTTGGATATGGTCAGACGCTTAGGCGAAATTGTTGGGGCAGAGGCAAAGGCTGTTGAAATGATAGAGGAGATTAAGCAGGCTCTGGGTAGGATTCATCCGCTTCAGGGGCTTGAAACGGCCTACCTGATCTGGAGAGAGCCTTGGATGGCAGCAGGAAGGGATACTTTTATACAGGCGATTCTGGCACATTGTGGCTTTGTCAATGTATTCACCTCTCTGCCCAGTCGATATCCGGAGATTTCGGTGGAATGGATGCTTAGTGCACAACCTCAGGTCCTGCTCTTGTCAGATGAACCCTATCCTTTTGCTGAAAAGCACATAGAAGAATTTCAAGAAGTTTTACCGGATGCTTCCATACACCTTGTTAATGGAGAATATTTTTCCTGGTATGGGTCCAGAATGGTCGATTGTGATAGGTATCTGAATCCATTGTTGGATCGTATCCGCGAGCAAATCAGATGAAATGGGATGTTATTATTATTGGGGCAGGCGCCTATGGGTTGATGACAGCAGTGTTTGCTGCACGCCGAGGTCGTAAAGTTTTGTTGCTGGAACGAAATGAACAAGCGGGAAAGAAAATTCTTATCAGCGGTGGAGGAAGATGCAACTATACCAATCTTCACACCTCTTCAGAAAATTTCATTTCGGATAATCCTCATTTTACACGCAATATTCTGAGCCGTTGGCGCGTGCAGGATACGATAGATTTTTTTGCCCGTTATGGCATTCATCCGGCAGAGAAAACCCTTGGGCAATTGTTTCCTTTGAGCAACAAAGCCAGGGATTTTCGTGATGGACTGTTGCACGAAGCTCTGACCTTAGGAGCAGAGATTCATTATGGGATAAGAGTTAAGACTGTAACGCCTATGAGTCCGGGTTTTGAAATACGGACGGAAGAGGGCATTTCTTTTGTGTCTGAAAAATTGGTAATTGCTACAGGAGGAAAGTCTATACCCCCTCTCGGCGCCACGGACTTTGGCCTTCAGCTTGCATCCTCCTGGGGTATGAAGCTCATACCAGATGCACCGGCATTGGTTCCTTTTACAGCAGAAAAATCAGAAGAAGAAGTTTGCAGCACCTTATCCGGATTAAGTGTGGATGCCGTGGCTCGTTTAGGAAAAACGAGTTTCCGTGAAGCTGTATTATTTACCCATAAAGGCTGGAGTGGCCCTGCCATCCTACAGATATCTTCTTACTGGAAACAGGGGGACCAGGTTGAAATTGATTGTTTGCCGAATTGGGAATTATCCGCCACCATTCTTGGCACAACGCCTCCTGTTCAGTGGCTTTCAGATAAATTGCCATCCAGGTTTTTGAGTCGTATTGCAGAGGAAATGCCTTTCATCCGAAAACGACCTGCTGAAATTAGTCGCAAGGATTTTCAGAAATTAGAACAGCGGTTGAAGCACCTGAACATTCATCCATCCGGCACCTTGGGCTATGCTAAAGCCGAAGTGATGCGGGGGGGCGTTGACACCCGAGAACTTATTCCTCAAACCCTTGAATCAAAAAAAGTACCCGGTAGTTATTGGGGAGGAGAGGTTATAGATGTAACGGGTTGGCTTGGGGGGTATAATTTTCAATGGGCCTGGGCTTGTGGAGTGGCGACGGGGAATGTGGTTTAAATGTTGAAGCATTAATTGCTGCAGGACTATGTTTAGTGGAATTTATATCCATTGACCCATGCTTCACAATGTCCCTATCGAGTTCCTTGCACATAATAAGGAATCAGGCGCATTGTAAAAATATCCCAGGTTTACTGCTTTATATGAAAAGGCTCCAGTCCCTTGAGATAGAACTTTAATCTTGATGAAATTAGCCCAAACAAGATAAAGAATCCCTATCTGGCTTGTATAGATAGACCTTTTAGGGGTAACTGAAAGTGCCCTAAAGTGGTAAAGGTGTATTGCGTTGAATTTAAATATCGTTACACAGGCACTTGCCATTATTGGCCTTTGCCAAATCCTGACAGGCCTGTACATGGTCATCTACATCCTGGCTGTTCCCACAGATTTCTTCCATATCTACTTTTTGAGTATTTCCATTTTTGGTGTACTCATATTCGCATTTGGTGCATCTGTTACAGGCTGTTGATAAGAACAGTAGGGTTCCAAAAAAAACAAACAGAAAAGGACGGATCATTTGGTTTTTCATAGTCTTATAAAGTAAGATGTAAATTTAAGAAGATTCAATCAATTATCGTGCCGGTTGGCATCCTCCTCATTTTGGGTAAGTAACTTACCGGGAGGAATAGGGTAAGTAACTTACCAGGGAAATGGGTAAGTAACTTACCGGGGGATTGGGGTAAGTAACTTACCGGGATAAATTTCCCCGAATGTTCGGATTCGGCTTGAATTCAGGTTAATTTTGAAGCCTTAAGTTGTTTATGGAAATCTCGTATCAATGGCTTCAATGCTTTTTACCCGAACTCCCCTCCGCTGAGGAAGTCGGGGCTCGTCTAACTGCCTGTGGGTTAGAGGTCGAGGCTATCACGCCCCTTCTCCCGGTGCCGGGAGGATTGGAAGGGGTTGTTACCGGAATGGTGGTTTCAGCTGAAAAACATCCGGATGCAGATAAATTGAGCATTTGCCAGGTGATGGTTCAGCCGGATATAATCTCACAAATCGTTTGTGGTGCCCCCAATGTAGCTGCCGGACAATGTGTGCTCGTGGCTCTGCCAGGGGCAACCCTTTACCCCAAAGCAGGGGAACCTTTCAAAATCAAAAAATCTAAAATCCGTGGAGCGGAATCGAATGGGATGATTTGTGCCGATGATGAGTTAGGATTGGGGGAAGATCATTCCGGTATTCGTGTGTTGGATAAAGCTTTTGAACCGGGCACGCCTGCTGCTCAAGCCCTGAATTTATTGCCGGATTATATTTTTACAATCGGTCTTACGCCTAATCGGGCAGATGCCGCATCTCATTTGGGTGTGGCTCGTGACCTCGCTGTTTTATATCAACAAAAACTTATTTTTCCGGATTCCTTCGAAACTGCAATTAACCCTTCGGAAGGGAAAAGTCCGGAGGTTTACATCGAATCCTCCGAGGCTTGTGGCGTTTATTCTTTACAACGAATAGAAGGGGTTCAGATTATTACTTCTCCGGATGCCATTCTGAATAAGCTAAAATCCGTGGGTGCCCAGACCATGAATGTAGTCGTGGACCTGACAAATTATTTTTTGCTGGGCTATGGTCAACCCATGCATGCTTTCGATGCAGATCGGGTAAAGGGGAATGTAACTGTTCGATTTGCCCATACAGGAGAAAGTATGACTACACTTGCAGGCGAGCTGATTCAGCTCCTGCCGGATGATTTAGTTATCGCAGATGAAAGCGGTCCCATTGCCCTGGCGGGTGTGATTGGAGGAAAAGAATCCTCTGTTACCCCCGAAACTAAAAACATCTTGTTAGAAACAGCCTGGTTTCATCCCGATGCTGTTCGTAAAACAGCCAGAAATCATCAGATTCATACCGAGGCTTCATTTCGGTTTGCCCGAGGCACCGATCCTTATGCGGTGCATCGTTGGAGGGAATTAGCTTGTCATTTGTATGCGTTGTATGCCGGAGGGAAAATTTGTGGTAAGCCTTCTATTGCCGAAGGAAAACTTCCAATGCCTGCCCAAATTTCTTTTACCCTGAAGGACCTTCACAGGATTTCCGGAATGACCATTTCGGGGGAAGAAGTAAAAGCCATTCTTCAAGGTCTGGAGATGGAAATTTTATCCGAAGGTGAAGGGGGCAGTTCGTTTGAGATTAATGTTCCTGCCTATCGGGTTGATGTGCATAGACCTCAGGATGTGTATGAAGATATCCTAAGAATATATGGCTATGATCGGGTTCCTGTGTCCGGTCGCATGCCCTCTGCTCCGGTGTTCCCGTTTGCAGATCGGGAAATTTACCTTCGCCATCTATTGGCGGATCAATTGGCCGCAAAAGGATTTTATGAAATTCTGACCAATTCCCTGGTGCCGGCTACTCAGACAGGGGAGCTTGGAGTTAAAATGAAGAACCCCTTAAGTGAAGAGCATGCAGCCTTAAGAGAAAGTATGGTGAACTCTGGTCTGGAAGCGATTGCCTATAATCGCAATCGAAAAGCCGGAGACCTTAGGTTTTTTGAATTTGGTAAGACCTATCATCTCGCAGCGGATTCTTTTGCGGAATCCATGAAGTTATCAGTCTGGATTGCCGGGAATCGTCAGGAAGATCACTGGCAAGGGAAAGCAGAAGGGGTTGAAATTTATACCCTCTCTTCCATCGTTGAATGGTTGAGTCAGGGGCTTCAACAGCCTGTCATGCGGGAAGAAACCTCAGATTCAGAATTGTCCTGGGGATTTGTCTTAAAGGCAGGTAAAGAACAATTGGGAAGATATGGGCGGGTGAATCAGGAAATGACGCAAGCCCATGGCCTATCCGTTCCGGTATATTATTTGGAAGCGGATTGGAAACGCCTGTTCAAATCTATTGGCAAAGCTGTTCCGGAGTTTAAGGAATTGCCCAAATATCCGGCTGTAAAACGGGATTTGAGTTTGTTGATTCCGGAAGGGCTTTCCTGGCAAAAATTAAAAACAGTGATTGAACAAACGGATCCTGCCTTAATCCGTTCGGTAGATTTATTTGATGTGTATAGTTCCGGGGAGGGTGAAGCGAAAAAGACTTCTTATTCTCTGAGCATCGTCTTACAGGATCCGGGCAATACCCTTCAAGAAGTGCGGATTCAAAAAGTGATGGAGCGGATTTTGCAAAAGGTGCAGGAGCAAACCGGGGCCAATTTAAGAGAGAATTGATGAGGCCAATAAAATACCTGAGTGGTGCACAGGCAGTGAAAATGATTCACTCCGGTCAGCGGGTGTTTGTGCACGGGGGGGCTGCGACACCACAGTATTTATTAGGCTGTCTGATGGAAAGAGCAGAGGAATTAAGAGATGTAGAGTTGGTGAGTATCAGTCTTCAGGGCTCTGGGGAAATTTCCTCCGAAAAATATAAAAATGTTTTTCACCTAAATAGTCTTTTTGTTTCTCCCAATATTCGTTCAGCGGTGCAGGAGGGTAGGGGGGATTATGTGCCGGTGTTTTTAAGCGAGATTCCCCGATTGTTTCGGGAAAAGTTGTTGCAAATTGATGTTGCCCTTGTCCATGTTTCTCCCCCGGATTCACATGGGTATTGTTCCCTCGGTGTGTCGGTGGATATTGCAAGAGCTGCCGTACAAGGCGCCCTTCATGTGATTGCTCAGGTAAACCCTCGAATGCCTCGCACCCATGGGGAGGGACTTATTCATGTGAGTGAATTGGATGCTCTGGTGGAAGTGCAGGAGGAATTACCCGAAGTGTCTATGGGGGGGGGAGATGAAATTTCTGCCACCATCGGGCGGTTCTGTGCAGAACTTATTCCGGATGGTGCGACCCTTCAAATGGGAATTGGTGCCATACCGGACGCCACGCTCTCCTGTCTGAATCACCATAAAAATCTGGGCATTCATACGGAGATGTTTTCGGATGGTCTTCTTCCCCTGTTGGAATCCGGAGTGGTAACCAACCACCTTAAACGAAAACATGCCGGCAGAACCGTTACGGGCTTCGCATTGGGAAGTCGAAAATTGTATGATTTTGTGGATGATAATCCCTCCATCGCTTTTATTGGGATTGATTATGTTAACGATGAGTCGGTCATTCGGCAGAATCCATCTGTTGTGGCCATCAATAGCGCCATCGAAATAGATTTAACGGGTCAGGTCTGCTCGGATTCTATCGGTACACTTCAATATTCAGGGGTAGGGGGGCAGATGGATTTTATTCGGGGAGCCTCTTTGTCTAAAGGGGGTAAACCGATTATTGCCTTGCCCTCGGTGACAGCAAAGGGAATTTCTCGAATTGTTTCTATGTTAAAACCCGGAGCGGGAGTTGTGACAACCAGAGCGCATGTTCATTTTGTAGTAACAGAATATGGTGTGGCCTATTTGTTTGGAAAAAATCTCAGACAAAGGGCCAGGGCTTTGATTAAAATCGCTCACCCCAGTCACCGGGAAGAATTGGAACGCGCTTATGTGGAGCGGTTCGGAAGAGATTTTTATACTTTACACTAAGCAAAGATGTCCATTGATGTAAAACCCTATAGTGACAGTGATAAAAGCCGTAAGGAGCAAATCACTGAAATGTTCGATTCCATAGCACCCAGTTATGATTTTTTGAATCATTTTTTAAGTCTCGGAATTGATATCCTTTGGAGGCGAAAAGCCATTCGAATGTTAAAAATGCAGTCGCCGGAAAGGGTGTTGGACATCGCAACCGGAACCGGAGATTTTGCTATTGAAGCAATGCGCATGAAGCCCAAAGAAGTAATTGGACTGGATATTTCTCCGGGAATGCTGGAGGTTGGAAGAGCTAAAATGAAGAAAAAAGGGCTGGAAAACCTTATTCGTATGGAACTCGGTGAATCTGAAAAACTCCCTTATCCTGAGGCTTTTGCCGATGCAATCACTGTTGGGTTTGGTGCCAGAAATTTTGAAAATCTCGAAAAGGGACTTTCGGAAATGCACCGGGTATTAAAGCCGGGGGGCAGAGCGGTTATACTAGAACCTTCTTTCCCGCGTTCCTTTCCTATGAAACAACTTTTCGGCTTTTATTTTCAATATGTATTACCTTTGTTAGGTCGCTTGTTCTCTAAAGACAGTCATGCCTACACCTATCTGCCGGCTTCCGTCGCTGCTTTTCCTGAAGGAAAAGATTTTCTGGAAATTTGTCGGCAGGCCGGTTTTCAAAAGACTTCATGGCATCCTTTAACTTTTGGGATTTGCGCTCTGTATCTACTTGAAAAATAATATTCACCTGAATCGTTTCTTTTATATTGGGCTCTGGGGCTCCCTGCTATTTTTATGCAGTGGTCTATCCAATCTGTCGGCTCAGATGGTCAACAATAAACGCTGGGATTTGAAAAAATATAATCTCGGCTTTATGATGGGATTGAATTTTTCGGATATGGTAACTAAAACCAGTTTGCCATACCTGGACAAAGACATCAATCAGACCCTGTATAGCATAGAAGTTGAATCAAAAACCGGAATTAGCCTTGGCATTATTACCAACATTAAAATTGCCGATAATTTTGACTTCAGATTTATTCCCACCGTGGCGATTCAACAGAGAAATTATGTCTATCAGCTTAAAGATAGTCTCTCTGAAAGAAAATTAGAGGCGGCTTACCTGGATTTGCCGGTACTTATTCGCATCAAGTCTAATTTTTATAACAACAAACGGGTGTATGTCATCAGTGGCTTCAAGGTTAGTTCAAATCTGGTCAGTGATAAAAAGGTGAAAAATAATCCTTCCATTTTAAAAACTAATCCCATTGATGTAAGTTGGGAGATGGGAGTGGGAATTGATTTATATGGGGAGCGTGTAAAGGTCTGTCCGGAATTGAGATATTCTATGGGTCTGCTCAATATTTATAATCCCGAAAACACACATTTTGGAGAGGCAATACATCGCCTGTCCAGTCAGTTGCTGACACTTGTGATAAATTTTGAGTAAAACCAGATTTTTTTTCTCCCCTGAACCCTGGCTTGGGCTTGCGGTAAGCAGATAATTTCGAAATTTACAGAATGAAGGGAAAAACAGTACTCATTACGGGCGCCAGTTCCGGAATTGGGGAGGCAGCGGCTCATCGTTTTGCTTTGTCCGGAGCCCGGTTAATTCTTACGGGTCGTAATCAGGAGAAATTGCAAAAAGTTTGTGAAGACATTGCCAGTACCTACGGTACTGAAATCCTGCCCCTGACCTTTGATGTGAGAGATTATCCGGCTGTAGAGAAAAGCATTGAAGGCCTGCCGGGGGCTTGGAAACACATCGATATTTTCATTAATAATGCCGGGCTTTCAAGAGGTTTAGATCCTTTGATAGAGGGCAGCATTGAGGATTGGAATGAAATGATTGATACCAATGTAAAAGGGTTGCTTTATCTCTCCAGACTCATAGGGCGGCAGATGGCCAAGCAGGGCGGAGGGCATATCATTCATATGGGTTCCGTAGCCGGAAAGCAATCTTATCCCAATGGCGCCGTGTATTGTGCCACAAAGGCGGCAGTAGATTTTATAACGGATGCGTTTCGGAATGAAGTGTTGGAGAAAGGAATCAAAGTGAGTGCGATACACCCGGGATTGGTAGAAACTAATTTTAGTGTCGTGCGTTTTCATGGGGATAAAGAAAGAGCCAAGGCCGTTTACAATGGCCTCAGAGCCCTGAGTGGGCAGGATGTAGCAGAGGCTTTGTTCTTCATGGCATCTGCACCCCCACATATGAATGTTGCCGATTTAGTCTTATTGTCTGCCGATCAAACGCCTGAAGGCAGGCTTAATCGAAAATCTTAAAGATGAGAATCCCCGAGCATAAAGTTGAAGAGATATACCAGGCAGCTGATATTGTCGAGGTGATCCAGGATTTTGTGCAACTAAAAAAACGCGGGGCCAATTGGGTCGGGTTATCTCCATTCAAAAGTGAAAAAACACCCTCGTTTACAGTAAGTCCGGCCAAAGGTATTTTTAAAGATTTTAGCAGTGGCAAGGGGGGGAATGCAGTCGCATTTCTCATGGAGCTGGAAGGACTGTCCTATCCTGAAGCCCTGATGTACCTGGCGAAGAAGTATCACATTGAGATTGAAGTTAAAGAGGATCCTGCTTATAGAGATGAAGAAAGCCGAAAGCAGAGTCTTTTTAATTTGAATGAGTTTGCTGCGAAGTATTTTCATCATCAACTGCTGGAAACTACCGAAGGTAAATCCATTGGCCTGTCTTATTTCACCGAGCGGGGTATTACACGCGAGAGTGTTGAGAAATTTCAGTTGGGCTATAGCCCGGAAGAATGGGATGCGTTTACTAAACATGCCATACAGGCCAAATATGCGGAGGAATTTTTAACGCACACCGGTCTAACGCTGGTCAATGAAGCCGGAGACAGAAAGTTTGATCGGTTTAGGGGGAGAGTGATATTCCCTATACATTCCGTTTCCGGAAAAATCGCCGGATTCGGCGGAAGGGTTCTTAAAGCAGATGCCAAAGCAGCAAAATATGTCAACTCTCCGGAGTCGGATATCTATCACAAAAGTGAGGTGCTTTACGGATTGTTTTTTGCCAGAGAGGCCATTCGTCAGGCGGATGAAGTCATCCTGGTGGAAGGGTATCTGGATGTAATCAGTTTGCATCAGAGAGGCATCCGTAATGTAGTGGCGGCCAGTGGTACGGCCTTGTCCGAAGTGCAGGTAAAATCCCTGGCCCGATTGACGAAGAAAATTGTGATGGTCAATGATGCCGATCTTGCAGGTATTTCAGCCACCAATCGTGCCATTGATTTGCTCCTGGAAAAGGAGATGAATGTCAGCACCCTGCTTTTACCGGAAGGGGAAGATCCGGATTCTTACATAAAGGCGAACGGACCGGAAGGCTTCAAAGAATACATGGAAGCCAATCGGAAGGATTTTTTGGATTTTCGGATTCAGACTTCCCCTAAGTCTTTGTTGACTCCGGATGGGAAAGCGTCGCTGGTGGATTCAATAGCTGCTTCTCTGGCGAAGATACCGGATATGGTTCGGATGCAAGCATGGATTCAGGCTGCGGCAAGGCGTCTGGATTTTCCGGAGCAGACCATTGCCAGTGCAGTTAATCGTGCCTTAATTGAAGCCGGTAGATTGGCTGCTAAAGCAGAAGCCCGTAGCCAGGCAACGGAAAAAGAATCCTCCGAAATTCAAATCGGAACCGATTCTGCTGCCTTCGTTTATAGTCCTTTTAATAGTGCGGCTCAGGAGAAAGAAATTCTTCGACTTTTGGTGAATCATGGCAACACGCCTCTGCAATTTATGGTGTCTGAAGAGGGACGGGAAAGACTCGTTGATACCCCCGTTTTGGAATATGTCTTTGTGGAGTTGTCGGATTTTACCTTCACAGATCCTTTATATGATAAATTGCGTCAGATTATTTTTGAAAAGGCAGCTTCCAGGGCAGAATTTATTCCTAATGATTTGTTGAATCACTTTGACCCTGCTATTGGGTCCCTGGTAGCGGAATTGTTGCTCCATCGAGAACAGATTAGTGAAAATTGGAAAAAATTTGACATGGATGTTCCGGATTTTGATGAAGATCTTAGGAAAGCCCTGGATTCATCCCTGCATTATTTTATTACTTATCACATCGAGCGCATGAGAGCTACCGTTAAAAGTCAGATTGAAGAATTAATGGCACTAGGAATTTTAGACAATAGAGTGGATGCTTTAATGAACAAAGTGAAGCGCCTCAATGAAACTTTTGCCAGACACAATACAAAAACAGAAACTACAATAACCGGATTCCCTAAGTTTATCAAATGGACGAAATCATAAACGCTTTAAAAGACAAAGCCCTACTTAAACAAAAGTTGTATCGAACAACTTTGGACATATTTAATACCCTCAGAGAGGAAACCCGCACCACATCAAAACTCTTACATGATGGGCTCGGGGTTACGGATCCTCAGGTACCGGTCTCCTTTCACGAGAATGGTGAATTAGAGTTTCGATTAAGAATCTCCGGAGATTTATTGGTGTTCTCAATGCACTCAAATATTATGACGCTGCCGCCGGATCATCCAACGCTTCGCAAAGAGTATATCCGGGAAAATACCAAGCGAGCTTACTTCGGACAGATTTTTATCTACAATTTTATGAATGATTCCTTTCGCTACAATCGTCAGCAGGACATGGGTTACATGGTCGCCCGTTTGTTGGTGAATTGTGAGCGTAAGTTCTTTATTGAAGGGGTGAGACCTTTGAATTTTCTCCATCCGGAAATCAGCGATTCAGAAATCTCTACAGAATTGTTGCGAAAATTATTAGAGCAATCCATGCTGACCGCAATAGAGACAGACCTAACTTCCGTTCCGGTCCAATCGATGTTAATGATGACTGTGGGCGATAAACTGGCGCAAAATGAAAGTCGGGCTGGCGAAAAGCTGGGGTTTCAATTCTCTGGAAAAAAGCATGATGCGCAATCCTAAGAAGTAACAATAGAGCCATACAAGGATTAAGAATGTTTAAGTTAAAACTTGTTACAGACCCCAGATGGGTCAATGTTGTGGAGGGAAATCTTCCGGAAATTTTAACCGATCATGCCTGGTGCGAACAGAAGGCCGCCTCCAACGCTATTTCCCTCATTGTCGGCTATCCGGGAAAGTCCGGGATGGTGGATAAACTGTCCGAAATCGCCCGGGAAGAACTTCAGCATTTTCAGCAGGTGCATGAGATGATCCTAAAGCGGGGATGGGTTTTAGGGCCTGAGCGCAAGGATGATTATGTCAACGAACTCTACAAGTTTATCCGGAAGGGAAGCGGAAAACAAGAATATCTGGTGGACCGACTATTATTTGCGGCCATGATTGAGGCCAGAAGTTGTGAGCGCTTTCGGGTGCTATCCGAACATATTCAGGATGAAGAACTGGCTTCTTTCTATCGGGATTTGATGGTCTCAGAAGCAAATCATTATACGGTATTTTTAGGGTTTGCCCGGGAATTTGGGAAGGAAGGAAATGTGGATGACAGATGGGAAGAATGGCTGGCGTATGAAGCCGAGGTCATTTCCCGTTATGGAAAAACTGAAAGGGTGCACGGGTAGGCCTCTTGACGCATTTCAGGTTTCAAAAACCAAGGATTATCCGATAAAATCCACTAATTTTAAATTTCATTCCAAATATGCCTCAGAATTTAAAAAACCGTGTGGAAGACAAGGTTGAGGAGATTAAAAAAATCTTTTCCGCCTATCTTGACAAAAGGGGTCAGCGCAAAACGCCTGAACGCTTCGCCATTCTGGAAGAAATATACAGTCGCAACGATCATTTCGATGCCGAAACTCTGTATATCCACATGAAGAATAAAAACTATCGCGTAAGCAAGGCGACGGTTTACAATACTTTGGATTTATTGATCGAATGTGATTTAGTGACCAAGCACCAGTTTGGGACGAATCAAAGTCTGTTTGAAAAATCCTATGGTTTCCGTCAGCATGACCACCTTATTTGTCTGGATTGTAACAAGGTTATGGAGTTTTGTGATCCCCGAGTTTCTGAAATTCAGGAAATGATTGGGTCCATTTTGAATTTTGAGGTCAAGCACCATTCCCTGGTGTTGTATGGCAATTGTAAGAATCCAACCTGCGAAAATGCAAAGCAAAAAGAGAATTAATCTATGGAATTAACGCTACGGAAATACGACTCGGATACGACTATTTTTGCCTTGAGTGGGAGTCTGCTCGCAGACCACGAGGGAGCTCAGTTATTTACAGCTTTTGAACAAGCAGTATCTGATGGTGCTCCCAATGTGATTTTAGATTTGAGTGCCTTAAAACATGTGAATTCCAGTGGTCTTGGTATTTTTATTCGAATGCTGACAAGAGCCAGAACACAAGGCGGCGATGTGGTAATTACCGGAATCAATTCAGGGGTCAGTAATTTATTTACCATTACGAAATTGCATACGATATTTCGGTTCGCACCAACTGTGGAAGAGGCAGTTGCCTTAATTAGAAAATCTTAACTTTAAATAACAAAAAAACAATGGCAGTAGATGTTTTGTTGGGGTTACAGTGGGGAGATGAGGGAAAAGGGAAATTGGTGGATGTTTTGTCCCCAACTTATCAAGTGGTGGCAAGGTTTCAAGGAGGGCCCAACGCCGGCCATACCATTGGTTTTGAAGGACGCAAATTTGTTCTGCATTTAATTCCTTCCGGTATTTTTCATCCTCAGACGAAGTGTCTTATTGGTAATGGCGTCGTCGTAGATCCGGTTGAACTACAACATGAAGTGGAAGCCTTGGAGGCAGCGGGGGTTGAAGCCAGAAAGAATCTTTTTCTGTCACTTAGAGCCAGCTTAATTATTCCCACGCAAAAAGTGTTGGATATGGCCAGTGAGCAAGCTCTGGGAACTGGTAAAATAGGATCTACTTTAAGAGGAATTAGTCCTACTTATCAGGATAAAATCGCCAGACAGGGGCTTCGGGTGGGAGATATTCTGAAGTCCAATTTTAAGGAAATGTATGAAACGCTTGTCTCTATTCATAAAGGTCGCCTGAGTGTTTTTGGAGGAGACTGGGATTATAAGGATGCCGAAGATAAATTTTTCCGTTCTATAGAGTTTATTAAATCCCTCAATTTGGTGGACAATGTTCATTTTTTGAGAGAGGCAATAGAGAGCGGAGAAACGGTTTTGGCTGAGGGGGCTCAGGGGACTTTACTGGATATTGACTTCGGGTCTTACCCATTTGTAACCAGTTCCAATACCATTACAGCCGGTACCTGTACAGGATTAGGGATCGCACCCAATCAAATTAAAAATGTATATGGTGTGTTTAAAGCCTATTGTACCCGCGTAGGAAGTGGTCCCTTTCCGACTGAACTCCATGGTGAGGAAGGAGAAGCGTTAAGAAAAGCCGGAAATGAGTATGGCTCTACGACTGGTCGCCCCCGTCGTTGTGGTTGGTTAGATTTAGTCGCATTACGCTACGCTATTTGGCTCAATGGTGTCAATCGCTTGTGCATTATGAAGGCGGATGTATTGTCCGGATATGATGAACTTAAAGTCTGTGTAGGGTATAAAACACCGGATGGCAACATTACCAGAGACTGGCAGTTTGAAAATGAAAGCGCAGAACCTGTGCTTGTGACCCTTAAAGGGTGGTCTCAGGATATTACCGGGTGTGTCAAAGAAGAAGAATTGCCACGAGAGTTTCTCGATTACATTCGGTTTATTGAATCCGAATTAAAGGTTCCGGTTACCTGCATCTCAGTTGGTCCGGACAGAGCGCAAACCTTCTGGAGAGAAGCTGTCCCTGCCCTATGAAAACCCTCCGGTGGTCCTCGCCTCCGGATAATGTAAGGGCTCGCTTTCTCCAGGCATTTCAGGATAAGCCTTATTTGGTCTGGCTGGACAGCCATTCGGATTTAACAGACCCTTACGGGGTATATGATTTTATTGGTGCCTGGGGAGACGAATCTGTAGACCCTTGTCAGTCCAGGAATCAATGGGTCTTTGGCGGAATGTCCTATGATTATCTTCAGGTTTGTGAGCCCATTCCCGTTACCTTAAAACCGCCCCGTATTGCGCTGCCATCGGCATTCTTTTTTCAGGCAAAAGGCGTAATTCTCAAACGAAAAGATCATGCCGAGGTTCAAGTGATTGCGGATGCGCCTGATAAGGTACAACAGGATATAATAAATATATTTAGTATTGATTCACCCGGACTTTCGCTCACAACCGAAATTACCTCGGGCATCACCGAGGATGCCTATATTGAAAAAGTTGAAGCCTTAAAACATTTGATTCGCGAAGGCTGGGTGTATGAGGCCAATCTCAGTCGCTGCCTGCATTTTGAAGGGGTGTGTCAATCCCCTGTCGCATTGTTGGCCTCCTGGATGGATAATTCTCCCGTGCCGTTTTCCGGATTTATCAAGTGGGAGAATGTATATGGGTATTGTGGATCCCCCGAACGGTTTTTAGCCCATCGAAATGGCTTAATGATTTCTCAGCCAATTAAAGGCACTTCTCCAAGGTATCTTGACAATCCCCAAGCGGATGAGGCCTCCGCTCAGTCCTTGAAAGCTTCGGCTAAGAATCAGGCAGAAAATGTGATGATTGTAGATCTGGTCCGGAATGATTTAAACCGCAGTTGTATTTCCGGTACCGTGGAAGTACCGGAATTATTTGGCTTGCATGCCTTTCCATGGGTTTACCATTTAATCAGCACCGTTACAGGGAAGTTGAGACCGGACTTCACTGCCTGGAAGGGTTTAAGGCAGGCTTTCCCTCCGGGCAGTATGACAGGAGCCCCCAAAGTCAGTGCTATGAAAATCATTCACGACCTGGAGCCGGAGGGTAGGGGGTTGTTTGCCGGCAGTTTGGGGTATATTGAGCCGACAGGGAACTTTGATTTTAATGTGGTGATTCGAACATTGATGTATGATGCAGCCACCGGTCGTTTTAGTTATCATGCAGGAGGGGCTGTCACCATTGACAGTGATGCGAAGGAAGAATATGAAGAAACAGTAGTGAAGAGTAGGAATTTACTTCGTTGGTTAGAATCCGAAACTCAAACATAGCTTGGTTTCCGTAGTAATTCCGTTTAAGAATGCAGCTATCTGCTTACCGGAGTGTATTGCTTCCCTTCGGTCCCAGACCTATCAGGAATGGGAAGCTATTCTAATGGATGATCATTCTGAAGATGCGGGTGTTGAAGTGATTCAGGCCTATCAGGATAAGAGAATACGCGTGCATTCTGTTCAAGGGCAAGGCATTGTTGCTGCATTAAATGAGGGATTGGAGCACTGTAGATTCCCCTTAATTGCCCGCATGGATGCGGATGATGTCATGCCCTCTGCTCGGCTACAAAAGCAGGTAGACTGGATGCTTGCTCATCCTGAAACAGGCCTGGTGAGTGGGCGTGTACAGCTATTTTCGAACTGTATGGATAGCCGGGGATATCAGCGATATGTTGACTGGATAAATTCCCAAAATCGTTACGAAGATATTTTGCTTCATCGTTTTGTGGAATCTCCATTTGCCCATCCCTCTGTCCTGTTTCGCAGGGAATTAATAACGCACTATGGCGCTTACAGGGAGGGTGATTTCCCCGAAGATTATGAATTGTGGTTAAGGTGGTTGCAGGCTGGCGTAAGGATGGAGAAAATTGAAGAGGTGGTTCTAAACTGGAGAGATCATGAAACGCGTTTATCCAGGGCTCATGATCGGTATCGGCCCCAGGCATTTCAGCAGGTCCGGGCTCAATATATCCGGGTGCTGGTCGCCACCCGAAATATTAAGAAGATTTGGTTCTGGGGGGATGGTAGCGTGGCCCGTGCTCAGCGGAAATATCTGGAGGCAGAAGGCATTCAGGGAGAGGGAATAGTAGAAGTGGATAGGGCGAAATGTAAGGGCATTGTTCATTATTATGGGGACCTGGGTGGTCCGGAGGGGCGGTTTATGATCAGCCTGGTGGGGAATGTTGGGGCAAGGGAAAAAATTCAGCGATTTTTAGAAGACAGGGGCTGGAAGCCCGGCGATGATTTTATCCTCGCGGGGTAAAGATCCCTTCCGCTTGGTGCAAGCCGCCGCTTGGTGCAAGCCGCCGCTTGGTGCAAGCCCCTGCTTGGTGCAAGCCGTCGCTTGGTGCAAGCCGTCGCTTGGTGCAAGCCGCTGCCGTCGATTTTATTCTTTCAGGTTAAAGGACGACCCTTCAGTTGTCCGCCTAAATGTAGATTCAGATAACTTTGTAATTATTCTCTTCCTTATTTGATCGCATGAATCCATTGCCTTTTCAGGGTTTAAAAGTTATAGAATTAGCATCTGTGTTGGCCGGGCCATCCGTCGGAATGTTTCTGGCAGAACTGGGGGCATCTGTTTTGAAAATTGAATCCCCGCCCCATGGGGATGTGACTCGTTCCTGGAAATTGCCGGATGAACCCAAAGACAGCAGAACACCGGCTTATTTTTCTTCCGTGAATTGGGGGAAATCCTATCTCTCATTGGATTTAAGGCAGGCGGATGCAAGGCAGAAGGTGTATCAGCGAATCCCCGAAACCGATATTATTCTGGTCAGTTACAAACCCGGAGATGCCCTTAAGCTCGGTATGGATTGGCCTGTCCTTTCTGCCCTGAATCCAAAACTTATTTACGGAGAAATTTCCGGCTATGGCGCTGATTCGGATAGGGTCGGGTATGATGCGATTATTCAGGCAGAGGCAGGGTTCACTTATATGAATGGGGAGCAGGATGGACCACCGGTA
>CANHCC010000042.1 GCA_947459115.1 Bacteroidota bacterium
ATTGGAGTTCAACCGCGAGGTACGCGGAGGTGCGCAAGGTGGTGGGTTTCTTTTACCGCAAGGAGCGCGAGGGGGCGCAAAGGGGATTTATGGGATTGGGGATTAACCGCGAGGAGCGCGAAGGGCCGCGAAGGGGGATTTATTTATGGGATTGGGGATTAACCGCGAGGAGCGCGAGGGTGCGCGAAGGGGGATTTATTTATGGGATTGGGGATTAACCGCGAGGAACGCGAGGGTGCGCGAAGGGGGAGGATTTTTAACCGCAAGGAATGCGGAGGGATTAAGGTGGGATTTAACACAGATTATGCAGATGCATAATTTGGGTTAATTATGTGTAAGATAAGGATAGCTTGAGAATTTGCGTACCTTTGTTTATTCTCTGAGCGAGTGTCGGTGAACGAAAGAAATTTTTGTTTTTCTATTTCTTGAAGCGGGGAGGGGGACTCTACACAGGTAGAACCCAACGAAGTGATTAGTTTATTTAATGAAACATTTTAGTGATTTGAATTTGTCTAAGGCGATTCTTCAGGCCTTGGATAAGATGGAGTATGTTCAACCTACTCCAATCCAGACTCAGGCGATTCCTTTGGTTTTGGAAGGTCGGGATTTGTTTGGTTGTGCTCAGACGGGCACTGGAAAAACGGCTGCTTTTTCCCTGCCTTTATTACAAATACTTTCTGAACAGGCAGAGCGAAAAGGGCCAAGGCGTATTCAGGTTTTAATTTTGGCCCCAACGAGGGAATTAGCTGCTCAAATCGGAGAAAACATCGCCGCTTATCGGGAGTTTTTAAAGGTTAAACATGTTACCATCTTTGGTGGGGTAGGGCAGCAACTTCAGGTAAAGGCACTTCAGCAGGGAACAGATATTTTGGTCGCGACACCCGGGCGATTATTGGATTTAATGCAACAGGGTTTTATCTCTTTGGATTATATCCGATATTTTGTCTTAGACGAAGCCGATCGTATGTTGGATATGGGGTTTATTCAAGACATTCGCAGAATTCTGCTAAAGTTACCCAAGGAACGTCAAACTTTATTCTTTTCCGCAACCGCCTCTCCTCCTATCCAAAAACTCGCTGCTACCATGTTGAGAAATCCTGCCAAGGTTTCCGTGGATCCTGTATCTTCTGCGGCTGAGTTGGTGCAACAGGTGGTATATTATACGGAAAAGGATAAAAAGCGGGATTTACTGAAATCTTTATTGACGAATTTAAATATTGATCATGCCCTGGTCTTTACCCGAACCAAAAGGGGGGCAGATCGTGTCGCGAAAGACTTGAAGAAGGCTGGGATAACTGCGGAAGCAATTCATGGGGATAAGTCTCAAGGTGCTCGGGTAAAGGCTCTGGAGGCCTTTAAAAACCGTAAGATTCAGGTTCTGGTCGCAACAGATGTTGCCTCTCGTGGCATTGACATTGACCAGTTATCTCATGTTATCAATTTTGAAATTCCGGAAGTAGCCGAAACTTATGTGCATCGCATTGGCAGAACGGGAAGAGCCGGAGCGAGTGGGGTAGCCATTTCCATGGTTCATCCAGAGGAAATGGCCTATTGGCGGGATATAGAGAAGTTGTTAGGGCGGAAGATCCCTTTAGGGAAGACTATGTCGGGTGAAGGTCGTTGAGGAATCGTGATATTGTGAATAAATTAGAATCTTTTAGGATTGTTAAGGGAAGTTCTTCCTGAACTAAGTTTCGATAGTAGAAATTATTTTTAGATACAGCTCTTATTATCCTCGCTTGAGATAAGAGCGCCTGCTCTAGTATAACTTGCCGCAAGCAAGCGTTGACCTAAGGGTGGAAAAGCTTACTGCAAGAGGGTTCATCCCAATTATTTCTTTCCCGCCCTGATCACCCCCAGCTGCAGTTCACGAGATCAGACGCTGCTTGGGGTAAGCGATCTTGTTTGCACGGGATTATATCTCCAGATTCTGAATCATGGAGTAGAGGATGCGGGAGGGTTCGTCGGCTTGAACCTGAAGCTGAATAAATTCTTCCGTGGAAATGAGGCTTTGATCATGCCGCATATCTAATACAGCGATGCATTCAAATAAAGATCCTCTGGCCGTTGTGAAGCAATTTTTCCTGTCGGGTTTTGAAAATTAGGCAGATCCTTCGGCAATGTTTAGAGCCACACGAAAAGAGGCTTTGCCTTGCTGGCCTTTTACATAATTATCCAATTTAGCTTGAAGGATAATAGCTTGGGATTGGAGGTGAAAAAGCTTCGCTTTATTATAAACCTCTAGTTTCTGTAATTCGAACCTAAGAAGGTAAGGTCAGAATAATTAGAGTGAGAATGATGTAAAAAGCAGAACGAGAATCATCGCTTTCGCTCTGATTCTCGTTCTGCTTTTCGTACCGGGAGCGGGAATCGAACCCGCACAGCCGTTTCGGGCCACAGGATTTTAAGTCCTGCGTGTCTACCAGTTTCACCATCCCGGCGAAAATGAAAAGCGAGAATAGTGTATTCTCGCTTTTTCATTTTGGAGCGGGAAAAGAGACTCGAACTCTCGACCCTAACCTTGGCAAGGTTATGCTCTACCAACTGAGCTATTCCCGCTTAAAATGTGTTACAAAATTAATACTTCATCGGAGAAAAATCAAGACTCCGGCGAAAAAAAATATTAATTCGCTGATTTAGTGATCTTTTCTTTTATACGAGCAGATTTACCACTTAAGCCACGCAAATAAAATAATTTTGCACGACGAACGGCTCCTCTTTTCAATACTTCAATTTTATCAACATTGGGAGAATACAGAGGAAAAATCCTTTCTACTCCTGTACCATTGGATACTTTACGCACCATAAAGGTTTGGGTAGCACCAGTACCGGAACGGGCAATAACAACGCCCTGATACTGCTGAATACGCTCTTTATTTCCTTCAACAATCCGAACATGCACATTAACGGTATCTCCTGGCTTAAAGTCAGGAATTTCCTTGCTCATGGTCTCGGCCTGAATTTGTTTTACTAAGTCTGAGGTGGACATAATCTGAATTGCTTTTCTTAAAAATAGAGTGCAAATATAGGCAAAATATTTATTCCCCCTCTTGTTCTACATATTTTTTGTACACATCGGGTCGCCTGACTTTGGTTTTTTCGATCGCCTGCTCATCTCTCCAAGCATTAATCTTCGCAAAATTTCCGGAAAGAAGTATTTCCGGGACCTTTTTCCCTTCAAAATCTGCAGGTCGGGTATAAATCGGTGCATCCAGTAAGCCATTCATAAATGAATCAGACAAGGCAGACGTTTCATCGTTCAATACTCCGGGTAAAAGCCTTACAATCGAATCTGCCACTACCAAAGCCGGCAGCTCCCCTCCGGACAATACAAAATCGCCAATGGAAATCTCCTTGGTAATAAATAAATCCCGGATTCTCTGGTCAATGCCTTTATAATGCCCGGCCAGAAATATGAGGTTTTGGTGGTGAGATAATTGATTGGCCATACTTTGATTCAGGGTCTCTCCATCCGGACAGAGGAATATAACTTCGTCGTATTGTCGTTCTGACTGAAGTTTCCGGATACAGGCCGCAATGGGTTCAATACGCATGACCATTCCTGGCCCTCCCCCATAAGGGGTATCATCTACAGACTGATGCTTATCAGTACTGTAATCCCGTATATTATGCAGATGATATTCTGCATGACCTTTTTGAGCTGCACGCTTTAGAATACTGGAATCCAGCGCTGGTCGTATTATTTCGGGGAAAAGAGTCAGAAAATCGAGACGCATAATTAGATTAACTCTGCAAATGTACTACAGCATGGACTTATTCTTTTCGATGAAGAACAGAAATATAGGTAAATTGCAATCAATAGAAAATCAGAAATGGGTTCCAGAAGATTAATAGTCTTTTTACTTTTACTTTCATTGAATATGTGCTCTGAGCTCTTTGCACAGAATACACAGAAACGCACCCCACCTCCACGCCTGAATCATGAGCTAGGTTTTGCCGCTGGAAGTAGCATTGGTTACGGCCCTGCTTATAAGGTTCGGATGCATAGGTTGTCGGGAATGGCGACTTTTGCCCCGAATGTTCAGTCTGGAAACGAGTCTTATGTAGCAGGATTATCTTTTCAATACATCCTTCAATCTACTCCTGTCAGTTATTTTTTTGTTTACCAAGGGAATCGCATGATTAGCCGGACAAGATATAATTACACCTGGGATCTGATGCCTACGAGGGATCCTTGGATTCAGGAAAATATTAAGGAGTTTTTATTCACCCATAGTTTGGGGCTGGGCTATGAAATGTTTAGCAGAGCTGAAAAAAAGAATCCTCTAGGTTTAAGTTTTATGGCAGGCTGGGCTGCTTACGATAATTTTAAAATTGGAACACTTGCGGTAGAAATGTCAATTCTATATAAATTCAGAAGGAACTAAATCATGACCACTAGTTTCAATAAATACTCACTCTATTTTTCTTTAATCCAGAGATTTCTAAATCGGCCTATCTGCTATATGGCTGTATGCATTTCGGTACTTTATTGGAATTTAGGCTTCGCGCAAACGCATCCCGATCAAAATCTACCCTCCATAGATACCCTTTATCTACCTAGGATTCAACATGAAGTAGGACTTTCTGCGGGATTGACAATCGGCTCGGGTTTAGCGTACAAAGCCTCTCTTAGAAAGGTCGGAATGATGTTGAGTTTACTTCCTTCCTGGAGCGAGTTTGGGGAGGCCTACCTTGCGGGATTGAGTTTTTACCTAGTTGGATATGAGAATGCGAATACTAAATTCTTTTTTTACCAAGGGAATCATTACATGAGTACAAATCGGTACCGAGGGTCTTATGAGAGCACTTCTATCAATGCGATGGTGGTGAATTACAATCCCGGTGAAACGCTCAAAGACAGGAATTGGAATCATGGCATAGGGGTTGGATATGAGATATTCAGAGGGCCGGGTAAGTTTAATCCTTTTGGCTTAAGTATGATGGTCGGGTGGGCGAGTTATAAGAATTTTACCGAAACCAATATTAGCGGTGAACTCGCTTTGATGTATAAGTTCAGCAAGAATGCCCATCTTCAACCCAAGCGTATGAAGCTCTTTAAGTCTGCCAATGATTCAGGGCAATAGGCAATTAGGATTGAATTAATTAAATAAATAAAAATGGCAAATCTGGTAACCTTTTTTAATCCCATTCTATTGCTTTTAGGGATTACTGCCATGGGGTTAAATGTTCTTCATGCATCGGTCGATTCTTTGAAAACGCCCCAACCTTTTAGACATGAGTTAGGCCTTGCAGCCGGCATGACGACGGCTTATGGACTGGGGTATAGGGTTTGGAAAGGGAACTGGGGCGCTCAGGTCGTAACTGCGCCTTATAAAACCACTCAAGTGGAAAGATATGTGGCCGGGGCAACGATTTTATATACGCTTGGATATTCCGATGTGTATCGTTTTTTTATCTATCAATCCAATCGGTATAGCAGCACCACCCGGTATTATCCGGTTATGGTTTATTATGACTCTAATACCGGCCAGGATATCATTTTTACCCAACCCTCTCAAAAATCAAAGGGGTGGGCGCATGGTTTGGGTTTGGGTTATGAAGTATTTTTCCGATCTAGTCGACAGATTCCATTTGGTTTTAGTTTCATGACCGGTTGGGGGGCTTTTGATCAGTTTCGGCAGAGTAATCTAACGGTGGAGGCCGCTTTGTTGTATAAGTTTAGGTAGTAGAAATATCTGTTTTGTGGATTGGGTTTGCTGCTTTAATTTGAAGAGATGCATATGGGGTTTTGACAAGGTGTCGTTGAGTCAGAAACATGACGGCTTTACAGGACTCTCTCTTTAAATACTCACTGAGGTTTTGACAAGGTGTCGTTGATTATAGATGACTAACCATCGCATATCCTAATTTTAAATTTATTTATTTGTCCTCCATAGAATAACTCCTGTAAACCGACCTTAAATTCGCCTCATCAAACAACACAAGCAATTTAGCAGAGCTTTGCCACATTTCCCATTCCGGAATTTCTCGGATTTTTTCTTGAGTTGAGTTTTTTGGAGTGGTTGATTTTAAGATTATTATGGATTGTTTCCCGGAAATCTATTTTGTCCCTGTTCTAATCATTTTTCGTATGCTTTAATTTACGGTCTCCAAGTGTATTATGCATGATGTTCGTGCAGCGATACTCATAACTTTTTAGCATCATCGAGCACTGAAAAAATGAAAACTGTAAATCAGCTTTATCCTGGAAATTATTATTTATTGATTAAGGATTTCCATGATCCTCATACTGTAATTAAACGAGGAAAAGTCAATTGGGTCATTGATCGTCTGGGAAATAATTTAATGCGATTTTTTCTCCCCATGGCTCATGTTTTGGGATTTTGTATCACTGATTCCCAGATGTTTATTGTTATTCAGTTTCATTCTGAATCTATCATAAGAAAGTTGCCAAGACAGATTAAGCACATGAGTTATTGGTTGCAGGAAAAAGAATTGGATGATTATTTGGAAGGGAAATTGCCTCGTATTTGTATGGAGAATAAGCTTGATTGTAGTGAAGGATTAATCCAAGGACACCTTGTCAAAAAACTCTCGAATTTCTACCATTCTTTCACTATTCATTACAACAAACAAACCCAGCGTGAAGGCAATCTTTTCAGCAGAAAATTCCAATGGCATCTACTTGAAACCAATGAGGACATACAGCTTGCCATTGCCCAGGTTCAATGTGTTCCGGGTATCTTGGAGCGTCATCAAAAGCCATTCTTATGTAAAACGAATAGTTTTAAAAATTGGGGTAGGTGGCACGAAAAAGTTATTGGTTGGAAAAAGATTTCTGAGCTCTTCACTTCGGTCAGAGGCGGTTTTATTTCTCATGTTAAGACGATTTACCAAAAGATAAAAACGGAACTAATTCGTTCTAACGATTTAAAATCAAAAATACCCAGATACAATTTTATTTGGGATCAGGCACTTTGTCATCCATAAACTGAGTTAAAATCCCCAAACTTTAGAAGTTTGTGTAGAGTATTGCGGAGTTATAAAAACAGAAAAGCCCTGTGTAAACAAGGCTTTTCTTAGGATTTATACTTTGGTCTTTATATACTTTCGGCTTTTTCCAAAAGCACGGAGACTTTATTATTGCTGACCTCAACAACGCCACCAACGCCTTTGATTAATTCGGTTTTCCCGTCAGCGGTTTTGATACGGATTTTTCCGGTTTCCAAGGTTGCAACAATTGGAGCATGATTAAACAATATTTCAAAACTACCCTCAGATCCTGGTAATTGAATGCTCTGAACCTCCCCGGAAAATATTTTTCTGTCGGGGGTTACAATGTCTGCGTGTAGCGTTTTCATTACTTAACCTCGGCTAAGATTTTATTGCCTTTTTCAATAGCATCATCCATATTCCCAACTAGATAGAAGGCCATTTCAGGCAAGCTGTCCAGTTCTCCATCGAGAATCATGTTGAAACCTTTAATGGTATCTTCAATGGAAACGAATTTACCTTTCAAACCAGTAAACTGTTCAGCTACGAAGAAGGGTTGAGATAAAAAGCGCTGAACCTTACGGGCACGTGCAACGACCATTTTGTCATCGTCAGATAACTCGTCCATACCTAAGATTGCGATAATATCTTGAAGTTCTTTGTATTTCTGAAGAATCTGCTTCACGCGCTGAGCACAAGCGTAATGTTCTTCTCCGAGAATAGCGGGAGAAAGAATCCGGGAGGTAGAGGATAGAGGATCCACGGCAGGATAAATCCCTAGGGCAGCAATCTCACGGGACAATTCTGTTGTTGCATCCAAGTGGGTAAAAGTTGTAGCAGGTGCTGGATCGGTGTAGTCATCCGCTGGTACATAAACTGCCTGAATAGAAGTAATGGAACCTCTTTTGGTGGAGGTGATTCTCTCTTGCATGGCACCCATTTCTGTAGATAAGGTAGGCTGGTAACCTACGGCAGATGGCATACGCCCTAAAAGAGCAGATACCTCAGATCCAGCTTGGGTGAAGCGGAAGATGTTATCAATGAAGAACAATACGTCGCGACCACCACTTTCTGAATCTCCATCCCGGAAGTACTCTGCAATGGAGAGACCAGACAATGCCACTCGGGCGCGGGCTCCGGGAGGTTCATTCATCTGTCCAAAGATTAGGGTTGCCTGAGACTGACCTAATTCTTTTTCATCCACATCGGCCAAATTCCATTCCCCATTCTCCATTCCGTGTTTGAACTTCTCGCCGTACTTGATAACATTGGATTCAATCATTTCACGAAGTAGGTCATTCCCTTCCCGTGTTCTTTCACCAACGCCTGCGAATACTGAAAGACCGGAGTGTGCTTTGGCGATGTTATTAATCAACTCCATGATCAATACCGTTTTGCCTACACCTGCACCTCCAAATAGTCCAATTTTACCACCCTTCAAATAAGGAGCAAGTAGGTCAATAACTTTAATACCGGTAAATAAAACCGCAGATTCTGTTGCCAAGTCTTCAAATCTTGGGGCGGCACGGTGTATACTGTAACCTCCTGCAGAGTTGGGTTGAGGAATTCCATCAATGGCAGTCCCAACTACATTAAAGAGACGACCCTTAATGCCCTCTCCGGTGGGCATTTCAATACTATTGCCCTTATCGTGAACATCCATACCGCGGCGCAGCCCATCGGTTGCATCCATGGCAATGGTACGAACACGGTTTTCTCCCAAATGCTGCTGCACTTCCAGGATGAGGTCAGTGCCATCATCTTTTTTTACTGCAAGGGCATTAAGAATTTTAGGGAGGCTTGTGTTTTCTCCGCTGAAATCCACATCAATCACCGGACCGATGATTTGAGAGATTTTACCGATGTTGCTCATAAATATTTATTTCAGGTAGTTGTAATTTTTAAAACTTCGTACAAAATTACCCTTTTCTTAATTATTCCCATCAGTTCCGGAGAGATTTCCAGGGAAAATATCCACAATTTTATTGGAATATGTCAAATCCGGCTGAGGTTGAGTCCTCCAAGCCTGGAAAGTTCTGCAGTTAAATCATCCAATTTGATCGGAACGACACCGGGAAATTCACACACCCGACCTCCAGCCAGATTAGCCAATGCTGTGGAGGCAGGCATAGATAAACCACACACAATTCCAAGAGTCAATACTGCAATCACCGTGTCGCCTGCGCCGGATACATCTGCAATTTGTCTGGTATGGGCAGGTATATGCCAAATTTCATGGGCAGGCCCTGAAAGCATCATACCGTTTTCACTTAGTGTTAATAGACTCCATTGATGGGGCATTTTTTCCTTTAATCGTGCCACGGCTTTCTTCAATCCATCGAAGTCATCCTTGTTTACCTCAATATGAAGTCCCTCCTTTAACTCTTTGAAATTCGGTTTAAAAACGGTACAATTTTGATAGTGGAAAAAATTTTTAAATTTTGGGTCTATGAACGTTTGAATATTTTTCCCTGCTGCAAGGTTCATGATGGTTGCGATCAATTGCCGGGACAGCAAGCCTTTATCGTAGTCCTCAAAGATGATGGCATGACATTCAGGCAGGATTGCTACAATTACTTCCAGAAAGGCGTTTGATTGTTCTTCTGTTAGATTATGACGCACCTCTTTATCCACCCGTAACATTTGATGGTGGTTTCCCAGCACTCGAATTTTTGCTGTGGTTCTTCGGTCTTCCAAACGAAGAATGCCCTGGAGAGATAAGCCGCTTTGCCTTGCTTCATCCAGGAATAATTCTCCCTCAGGATCTTTGCCAATGACCCCGCATAAAATGGGCGTTGCACCGAGGTTTAGTAAATTCAATGCGACATTGGCTGCGCCTCCAAGCCGATTCTCTTCTTTTTCTACCTCAACAATAGGAACAGGCGCCTCAGGTGAAATTCTTTCAACCTTCCCCCATAAATACCGGTCCAGCATTAAATCTCCAATTACGAGAATTTTTTTGCCGGTGGCATTTCTCAGGCTGGAGATGAACTCTGCCGCATGGTAAGATAGGGTTTCCTGAATCACAGTTTTGGGGCGAGTTTTTCCATCAGGGCAAGGAAGGGCCCTGTATTTTGCATAATGTAAAAGTGTAACGACGGCGCCCCTTTTTCTAAAAGTTCCAGGGACTGCCTCAACGCCCAATCAACACCCACTGCTCTAACTTCTTTGTCATCTTTACACGCCATGACTTTGTCCACCAATTCATCCGGGAGGTTGATATAAAATACTTTGGGGATGGTGGTTAATTGTTTTTTCGAAGTCAGAATTTTTAGCCCGGGAATGATGGGTACTGTTATGCCCATTTCTTTGGCTACTTCGACATATTCAAAATATTTAGAATTATCGAAGAACATCTGAGAAACGGCATAATGAGCCCCAGCATCAACTTTGTTTTTCAGATTCTGAATGTCAAATTTTAAATTCGGCGCTTCAAAGTGTTTTTCGGGGTAGCAAGAGACGCCGATACAAAAGTCTGTGTGGGCAGCATCAATCAGGCTTTCATCCAAATATCTTCCTTGATTCATGCGATCTACCTGTTGCACCAAGTCAAGCGCATAGGTGTTAGCTGTTTTTCCTTCGGGAACAGGCCTTTGGTAAACATTGTCGCCTTTGATACACAATAGGTTTTCTACACCTAAATAATTGAGCTCAATTAGCGCATCCTCTGTTTCTTCTTTGGAAAAGCCGGCACAAAGTATGTGTGGCACCGGGTCTATGTTATATTTGTATTTTATGGCGGCGCATAGCCCAAAGGTGCCCGGACTCTTGCGTTTTACGCGTTTTTTGAAAGTTCCATCAGGCATTTCTTCCCAGATTACTTCAGCTGCATGACTGGTTACATCAATAAACGGGGGATTAAAGGGCAGGATGGTTTCAATGGCCTGGTGAATCTGTTGAACATTTCCTCCACGACGCGGAGGAATAATTTCAACGGAGATACAAGGATTTTTTGAGGAGGCTAAGTGATCTGTTACTTTCATGTGGGGCAAAATTAAGCATTCTCAGGCTTGTGACAAGCATGTCTGCTTTTATGAAAAAAAGAAAAGCATCCCAAAGGATGCCTTTCAAAAAAAGCTATGACTAAATACTCGGCTTAAAGGTAATATAATTTTCCCGGAATAGTTTTCAGAAATCAAATAATTCTGAATGGGAATAAAAAAAACGGACTCTAGAAAGTCCGTTTCGTGTGCCCAGGACTGGATTCGAACCAGCACGCCTGTTACAGCGCCACCCCCTCAAGATGGTGTGTCTACCAATTTCACCACCTGGGCATTGCGGGGACAAAAGTACAGCTTTTTTTGTAATTTCAAACCATGAAAGTGGATTCCCAACTCCCAACGGAAGATATTTCTATGCCCATGTGGCTCTTGGTAATCAATCCTATTTCGGGAGGCCGGCGCAAGGCTGATATGACGGAAAAAATTATTCAATTTTTAAAGGTCCATCACATTCGTACGCATGCCTTTTTTCTTTCAGGCTTTCAGGATAGTGGGCATATTCGTCACTGGATAAATAGCTTAGCTCCCGATCGGGTGGTTGCAATTGGAGGGGATGGTACCGCCAATCTTGTGGCTCAGTGTATTCGACAGACCAACATTCCAATGGGCATTATTCCTGCCGGATCAGCCAATGGTCTGGCCCTGGATTTGGGTATTCCCAGAGACTTAGACCAGGCCTTGGAGGTTTTGATCAGAGGACAAGATAAACCCTTAGACATGCTGGTTCTAAACGACAAATTTTATAGTCTTCACCTAAGTGATGCCGGTCTGAATGCTAATTTAATTTGGCGTTTTGAACAAAGCGGACAAAGAGGGAGTTGGAGCTATTTTAAAGAAATGATTCGGGGTCTGGTTAGGATCAATAGTTTTGCTGTGCGTCTGTATTGTAATGGAAAACATTATCGGAGTCGTGCCGTGATGCTGGCATTTGCCAATGGTTCCAGATACGGCTCCGGAGCCGTGTTGAATCCAGGTGGGCAACCCGATGACGGGAAATTTGAGGTGTGTTTGATTCGCTCCGTGAAATGGTATCGCATACCAGCGCTGGCCTGGCATTTGTTCCGTGGAAATGTACATGCAACGCCAGAATTAAAGACTTGGAGTACAGATTATGCCTATATTCGCTTAAAGCGCAAGGTGTTGTTGCAAGCAGATGGAGAAATTCTTGGGCATCATAATCACATAGAGGTGAAGGTGGAACACGACGCCCTGCGTTGCAGGCGTTAAATTATCTCCCGTCTTAACCTCGAAGGGGTCATTGCCATGTCATTTGATGCGTTAGAATCACGGCGGAATCAGGCTTCGATTGCTCGAAGACATTTAGGGTCTCAATTCCCCCAGCGCCAATATCCAGGCGGAAGAAGCCTTTTTTCTGTCCGGCAAATCTGCTCCCTTTCCCTTCACGAACATAATACGATTTGCTTCCGGCACCACTGACAAGATGATGGATGCCATTCCGTTGAATCCACTGTAAAGTGTGTTCATGCCCCGAGGCGTAGGTTAACCCCGAAAATGGCTCAAAAATACTTAGGAGCATCTCGCGAAAACGGGAATACCGAGGACTTGCCATATCTTCTTTTGCCCCAATAAATTTTCTATACATAAGCCAGAGGCTACCTACTCCAGGCAAGGGAAAATGTGGCAACCCATGAAAAGTCAAAGGATAAACATGATGCCGTTTTTTGAATTTACCCCCATGCATGGAATGACTTCTTAATGGATGATGCCCACAAATTAGCGTGGACAAAGGATTCACACGATTGAGAATGGATTCCAGTTCGAGAAAGAATTGTTGGACTCTGTAGGTATTTCGGATGCCGGGTTGCATCCACCATTGGGTATTCAGAAATATCAAATGAAAGCCTGGAAACACCTCCACCAATTCAGGACCCGGGCCCGGTAAAACCGGAACACACAGGTCTTTTTTACCCATGGCCTCATGGATAAAGGTTTCTAGCCTACGCAAATTTTTCCAGCCGCTGCTGCTACCTTTTTTCCAGTCATGATTCCCGCTCAGAAAATAGACTTTCCCGGGATAATCTCTTACCACATCAATTTGACATTGAATGATTGCCTCAGCATGCGACCTTTCCGGAACGCCTTGCTCAGGCATGCCATGAGGATAAACTAAATCTCCTAAGAAGATGACAGCTCCGCCCGGATGCTCAAGTAATTCCGCTTTCAACGCATGAAGAACCTGATCCGTTCCATCTGTGGCTACCGCGCCTGTATCGCCAATCAGCCAGATATATTGGGGGTTTGAGGTCAATTGAATGCTCTGGGAATAACCTTGGTGGGATTAAATAAACCGATGAAATTGGGGAATGGTGCGTATGTGCGTTGACGACTTAGAGCACGCCCATAAATGCAAAAAGCACGGAGGTCGTGCTTTTTATTTGTGATCTCGATGGGATTCGAACCCATGACCCTTTGATTAAAAGTCAAATGCTCTACCAGCTGAGCTACGAGATCTTTAATTTGATAAAGAAGCGTCTTTATCAAATGGAGTACAAAAATACCCGATGGGGCTGAAATCACCAAATTTTTACAAAAGAAATGACAAAGGTTATTACTAATGTTCTCATTTACAGGATTGAAAAATGGTGTTTCCATTTTTTTTAGCCGTTATGCAGATAGATTTTCGGAATTTTCTGAGGATTCGGATTGAGATTCTGAATCGCTCTTCAATAATTTTTCCCTGGTATCTACGGCAATAATTTCACTTCTTCTTCCTTCATAGGTCGGATCAAAATAGTATCGTAAAGTATGATGAATTTTGCCCAGTTTGGACCCTGTGGCTTCATGGAGCTTGCGCATTTTAGGATTGAAATCTCCAACCCAACTTAATTCGATTTCTTTAAATCCCATTGCTTTTGCATGGGGCATAGGAACCATAATTAAGGCAGATTCAAGGCCATATTTTTGGTATTTAGGCTTAACCCCCATTATGGTGACACGCCCTCTAGTCAATATTCCTTTCTTTCGATACCATTCAAAATTGTTTCTCCTTCTCCACCAGAGTTGGAGCTTTTCCAACCATCCAAATTTCCCGTTTAGGGGCTTTATGATCTGATTTAAATCCGGAAGGCAAAGCATAAAGCCAGCCGGGTCTCCTTCTACATAAGCAAAGCAGATGAGTTCTCCAATCATGACATCCTTTAATTCATCAATAAGAGCGCGCACCTGAGTTTCGGTCATAGGCGTGAAGTTTTCATGGAATTGCCATGCATCATTGTAGATGTTTAGAAAATCCATTCCATATTTCAGGAGTTTGTCCTTCTGAACCAGCTCTACACTAATCCCGGGTTTTTGAATAATCCATTGCGTAATTTTCTCAAATCTTTCCGGCAAAGGATTTTCGATATTCAGATGGTTCGACACCTGCTGATAAAACATTTTGAAACCGTAGTTGGCAAAAAAGGCTTTATAGTATTCATGATTATAAGGCATCCCAAAGGCTGGATGGGTATAACCTTCCACCAATAACCCCCAATGCCTGTCATTTTCTCCGAAGTTAATAGGTCCATCCATTGCTTGCATGCCTTTTTGCGACAACCAATGTTTGGCGGTATTAAATAAAGTAACGGCGGCTTCTTCATCCTGAATACATTCAAAAAAGCCCATGCCTCCGGTCGGTACTTCATTATTATAGGCCTTCTTCTCGTTGATAAACGCAGCTACTCTACCAACTGCCTTTCCGGATTTATCCCGAAGGATCCAACGGATAGCTGTTCCGTGCGAAAAAAATGGATTCTTATTCGGATTGAAAATGGCATTAATTTCCATGTCCAATGGACAAACCCAGTTGGGGTCGTTTTTATATATCTCTCTGGCAATATCGAGAAATTCATCTTGCTGAGCAGAGGTAATAACTTCTTCGGGTGTATATTTCATAAATAATAAACTTGTTTAGTAAATGACAATTTGCTTGACATATCCCTTTTCTTCGGCCTTCCCGGACCGCAAGAGATAACATCCGGGCTGAAGTCCGCTTAAGTCCAAGGTAAGCGCATTGCTACCATCTGTCTCTATGGTCTTCAGTGTTCTGCCCATTAAATCCTGCAGGTGAAGTGCGCTGGGTTTGGAATGCCATGAAAATGAAATCGTCATAAGCGTAGAGACCGAGCTGGGATTCGGGTAAACTTCAAATTGACCGGCCTCCAGAGATGCTTCTAATCCAGTCAGGGACCCATCAATGGTAAAGTTGAAACTGCCTGTCATAGTATCCGGGTCTATACAGGGATAATAAGGGGTGATGGGGATCACTTTCCATTTGTAATTTTTTCCGTTTTCCAGGAATTGATTCACATAATAAAAGGTATCTGTCGTGTAAAACTTCACGGTGGCAAAAACATAAGAATTAATGGGCGTAATTAACCCTGCATATTCTGATACGCCGGGTATTTTATTCCATCTTAACATAAAACCGGAGGACGGAACTTGAGCATTGTTGTTAGGGACTACCAGGTTTACCGTTTGTTCCGCAAAGTAGGCTGGGGGAGGCACTGCATTCAGATAAGGTCTGTCCAGTGTTCGAGAGAGACGCATCGCATCCATTTGTTCCTGAGAGAAACGATTTCCACAAGGCTCAATAGAATAAGACATAAAGAAACTTCCATCGGGTTGGTATAAATCTCCATTGGGGTCGGTTTGACTTCCAGTGTAGGGACAGTTCCATCGAAAGTCCAGAAAATCTGCCGGGGTATCACAAAAATAATCGCCGGCTGAACTACAATTGGTTCCATCTACAAACTCTGGCATTCCAGAATTCCAATTGTCAAAGGTATGAGGCAGGGAAAGGTAATGCCCCACTTCATGAGGGAAGGTGCTATTATCGGGTCTGGCACAAGATTTTGCTAAAGCAATTCCTCCTCTGCCATTTCCCGGTCCCCCTCCCGGATAGTAGGCATAGCCGCAGGCATCCGCAGGATTTTGTACCACATACACATTCATGACTGTTGGGACATTGTTATTTTGCATCATGTCGTATCCATCATTCCAGTCATGGTTGAAGTATCTGGAGTTGTTGATATAATAAAAGGTATCTGCCAGGAAAAAACGAATATTTACCGGTTGGAAATGTCGGTTGAGTTCGCACATAAGTTGAAATGCCTGGTCTTTAGGGAAATACCCGGTTCCATTATCATTGCCTACGATATGTATTATGACCGGGATGTAAAGTTCTCCGGAGGCGATTTTTAAATTTTTCCGGAAATCGTGATTCAGGGAGTGATACCAGTTGCGAATTTCTGGGGTCATCTCCGTACCACAGGGGGAAAGATTTATATCCTGTGCCTTGATCATCAGGGGGATAAGTATCCAAACAGATAAAATAGTCTTCAGCAGAATCCTCATAGTTCTTGAGCTTATAAACAAGCCTCAGGACAAAGATAAGAAAATCCTTAGCGGGGATTTAGGAGAGGTTTCCGGAATCCTCCCGAAAAGAATTTTGTATTATTGCAGTCCTTTTAAAAAATCATAGACAGGCGGAATGGCAAAAAACATTGTAATCGTAGAATCACCGGCAAAAGCCAAAACCATTGAGGGGTATCTGGGAAAAGATTTTTTGGTAAAGGCTTCTTACGGACATATCCGAGACCTTCCCAAAGGCAATAATGCCGTGGATGTTAATAATGGGTTTACCCCTCGCTATGAAATTTCCGAAGACAAGGAAAAGGTAGTTGCGGAACTAAAAAAACTGGTTAAAAAGGCTGATACAGTGTGGTTAGCTACGGATGAGGACCGAGAGGGAGAGGCTATCTCCTGGCATTTAGCAGAAGTATTGGAATTAGACCACTCAGAAACTAAACGCATTGTATTTCATGAAATTACCAAAAAGGCGATCCTTCATGCTATTGAAAATCCAAGAGCAATAGATCAAAATCTTGTGGATGCTCAACAGGCGCGTCGGGTACTCGATCGCCTGGTGGGATTTGAACTATCTCCCATACTGTGGTCTAAAGTTAAAACCGGCTTATCCGCAGGTAGGGTTCAGTCCGTTGCTGTTAGGTTAATCGCAGAACGCGAAAGAGAAATTGATAAATTTTCAGTTTCTTCTCACTTCAAGGTTACCGGAGACTTTTTAGCCGACAGCAAAAAACTTAAAGCAGAACTTCAGGAAAAACTTAAAGAGAAGACCGATGCAGAGGCGTTCCTCAAGGAGTGTATCGGTGCAACTTTCACGGTAAGTAACCTGGAGGTCAAACCCGGTAAAAAAACACCTTCCCCTCCGTTTACAACCTCCACGCTGCAACAAGAGGCCAGTCGTAAACATGGCTTCTCGGTTTCTCAGACCATGACGCTGGCTCAGAAGCTTTATGAGTCGGGGAAAATTACCTACATGCGTACGGATTCAGTGAATTTATCAGACGCTGCGCTGGAAATGGCTGCAGAAACCATTCTCAGTCAGTTTGGCGATAAATATCACAAACGCAGAGTTTATAAAACTAAATCTGCCTCTGCTCAGGAAGCTCACGAAGCTATTCGTCCAACAGACTTTTCAGCGACCAAAGTGTCGAGTGATGCAAGAGAGCAAAAATTATACGAACTGATTTGGAAGCGGGCTCTTGCCTCTCAAATGTCTGATGCTGAAATTGAAAAGACAGTGGCAGAAATTTCTATTTCCACCTCCAAAAAGAAGCTAACGGCTACCGGAGAGGTATTGAAATTTGATGGATTCTTAAAAGTTTATATGGAATCCGGAGATGAAGAATCCGAAGAGGATAGCGAAGACA
>CANHCC010000043.1 GCA_947459115.1 Bacteroidota bacterium
AGGGACGGAGGGAGGCGCAAGGGATTTGTGATTCCAACTATCGGATGTGATTTAGATTAACTGTTTCTCAAGAGGCTCATCAGAAATTTTTAGTTTTTGGGTTGTTATGCCGTTTGAAATTGACCGCAAAGGACGGAGGGAGGCGCAAGGGACACTTGCAAGCCTAATTGGAATATAATGGAAGGTATAGGCGTAATCGTAAGGAATTCATTAATATTCTATAAGCAAGGGGAGATGCCCCTCGACTATGTTTAAGGACAAACCCTTTATCCCTTCGGTTTAAGTGTAATCAAAGGCACGACCATTTCTTCGAGACTGATGCCACCATGCTGGAAGGTGTCTTTGAAGTATTGAACATAATGGTTGTAATTATTGGGGTAAGCAAAGAAATAGTCTTCAGTAGTAAACACATAGCGGGCACTAACGGCCATTTTCGGTAATTGAATATCGAGAGGATTGTTGACCGTCATAAGGTAGCGGGCATCGTCGTAATTTAAATTGCGTCCTTGTTTGTACCTCAGGTTGGTTGTGGTATTGCGGTCGCCAATGATTTTTACGGGACGATTAACTCTTACTGTCCCATGATCGGAGGTGATGACAATTCGGACATTCTTCTCCCGAAGTTTTTTCAGCATTTGCAGAAAAGGAGAATGCTCCAGCCAGGATCGGGATAAGGACCTGTAGGCGGCTTCATCCGGGGCGAGTTCCCGAATCATGTTCATTTCCGTTCGGCTATGGGAGAGCATGTCAATGAAGTTTACAACCACGGCATTTAAATCGTAGTGGAGATAATTGAGAATGGTATCGGCCAGTTCCTTATTCTGTTCATTGGAAACGATTTTGTGATAGTGGTGACGAATATTGAGGCGTTTGCGAGAGATTTGCTCTGTCAGCAATTCGCCCTCAAATTGGTTTTTGCCTCCTTCGTCGTCGTCGTTGAGCCAGTATTTCGGATATCGGGAGGCGATTTCTGCCGGATATAATCCGGCAAATATTGAATTTCGGGCATATTGGGTAGCAGTGGGTAAGATACTGAGATACCAACTGTCATCTTCGATGTCAAAATACTGACGCACCAAAGGTTCGAATACTTTCCACTGGTCATAGCGCATGCAGTCCACCAGAATAAAAAATACACTTTCCTGTCCTTTGTTCAGGAGAGGAAATACTTTTTCAGAGAATACATCGGGGGATAAGATTGGTTTTCCCGAACCTTTTCCGGAGACCCATTTGGGATATTCTTTTTGAATGAATTTCGCGAAATTGACATTAGCCTCTGTTTTTTGATCGAGGAGTACTTCTTTCATTCCGGAGTCTTCTTGTTTTTCTAATTCAAGTTCCCAGAAGACCAGTTTACGATAGATTTCTGCCCATCCCTGTATGTCCATGTCGTCATAAAAGGCCATTCCGATTTTTCGAAAATCTTCCTGGTAACCGGAGGTGGTTTTTCTTTCGACGAGTTTTCGGTTGTCGAGAATTTTTTTGCAGGAGAGCAGGATTTGGTTTGGATTGACAGGTTTGATTAGGTAATCGGCAATCCGTGAGCCAATGGCATCTTCCATGAGGTGTTCCTCTTCGGATTTGGTAATCATGACCACGGGAATTTCCGGGCGCAGGGCTTTGATACGGCTCAGGGTTTCCAGGCCGGAGAGGCCGGGCATATGTTCATCCAGGAAAATAATATCGAAGCGATTGGCTTCCACCGCCTCTACTGCATCTTGTCCATTGGTGACCGGGAGAACGGAAAATCCTTTTTGCTGCAGGAAAAGAATTTGGGGTTTGAGCAGGTCAATTTCATCATCTGCCCATAAAATTTTGGTTTCTGTTATCATGAATTCCGGAGAAAATGGTGACCTTGCCGCCGGGATTGCTAAATTAGCCTTTCCATTTGACAACTTGGCAACAAAGAAAATATTTAACGATCCTGTGCACGGATTTATTGAAGTGCCTAAAGGAATCCTTCTGGATTTAATAGATTCAGACATTTTTCAAAGACTTCGGCGGATTCGTCAGCTGGCTTTGACCTCATTGGTATATCCTGGGGCGATACATTCCCGATTTAATCATGCCCTTGGGGCTGCGTATCTGATGCAACAGGCGCTGGAAACCCTTTCCGGCAAAGGCATTGATATTTCGCCGGAAGAAAAAGAAGCCGCTCAGATTGCTATTCTGTTGCATGACATCGGGCATGGACCATTTTCTCATGCGCTGGAAAATGTCATTATTCCCGGCTTGCCACACGAAAGCATGAGTCGTTGTTTGATGCAAAGGCTCAATCAGCAATACCATGGCAAACTCTCGATGGCCATTGATATTTTCGAGGATCGTTATCCCAAGCGATTTCTGCATCAATTGGTATCCGGTCAGCTGGATATGGATCGTATGGATTATCTCATGCGGGATTCGTTTTTTACCGGGGTTGCAGAAGGGATTGTCGGTACCGATCGAATCATAAAAACTCTAAATGTGAGTGGTAATACTTTAGTGGTAGAGCAGAAGGGGATTTATTCTGTGGAGAAATTTGTGATTGCCAGACGGTTAATGTATTGGCAGGTATATTTGCATAAAGCGGTAACGGCAGCGGAATATATGTTGGTGCATATCCTGAAGCGGGCCAAAGAATTATTGAGATCCGGGCGACCTGTATGGATGAATCCAAATTTGGAGTGGTTTTTCCGTCAGGACGGGCAGATGTCAGGGGATAATATTCCTGAGGAGGCGGTCAATCGATTTATTCAGCTGGATGATGAGGATATTTTATATGCTTTGAAACAATGGCAATTTTCGGAAGATAGTACCCTGGCGAATTTGTGTCAGGGTTTGCTTCATCGCAAATTGTTGAAAATTCGACTTCAGGATCAAGCCTTCGAGGAGGCAGAGGTTGAAAAACTCCGGGCGATTTCCGGTTTGGAAAATGCCGATTATTTTATTTTTACCGGATCTGTATCTAACCTCGCCTATTTGGGAAACCAAAAGGAGCCCATTTTGATACAATATAAAGATGGAGGGGTAACCGATTTGGCACAAGCTTCTGATATGCATAACATAGAGGCTTTGTCTTTAAGCGTGAAAAAGTATTTTTTATGTGCCCCTGCAAGTGTTTTTCATAAGATATAAAGCCTTGATTAAATAAAACTTATGAAAAGGATGGGATTTTTGTTTATTTCGCATTAAGAGAAGTTTTAAATTTAGTTTATGAAGAAAATAATTGCTGTTTTTGCCCTGCTTTTCATGGTTGGGTTTGCCATCAAGGCACAGGATGCCACAGCAACCAAAGCAGCCCCAGGTTGTTGCAGTGATTTGAAGATTGGCATTTCTGCAAATGCCGGAATGGCAATGTCAGATTTTTCAAGTTTGAATACTAGATTGCAGGTAAATGGTATGCGCAGGCTACCTTCTTCACATGTTTTGGGGACCACCCTTTTATGGGTTCAGACCGGTCGCCTAAGATATGCACTTGAGGTTGGCAGTGGTAAAAAAACTATTCTATTCCCACAGGATACTTTGAATCGCATGAATCTTAATCACAGGCTCATTGGTCTTCAGGTTGGCTATGTTGTTTTGAAAGATGAGCGGTTTGATGTGACGCTTTTCGGTGGTTTGACAGATCATAGAGTGCGAGTAGAATACTTGGAGTCTCCCGAGCAGGATGTTGCGTTTGAAGATTATCTATCCAAGAAGCAAAAGGCAGTTGTTCTGAATCACAATATTTCTACTGCTCGCCTGGGAGTTGCGTGTGATTATTATTTCACTATCTCTAATTCCAGCAGTAGTTTAAATTTGCCATTGACTTGTGGTTTGGCTGCAAATGTGGGTATGCCATTAACTCGTGGAACCTGGAATTATGATGCCGATTATGAAATCAGAGATGCATTAAAAGTCAATCCAATGCTTTGGAGTCTTTCAGCACGCGTGGGCTTGTTGCTTAAGGCAAAATAGATTTTAGAAGTTGATATAAAGTAAAGCGGCAGGAGTCAACTTCTGTCGCTTTTCTTTTGGGTGTTAATCAATCCCAAATCCTCACAAACTCGTAAATTGCAGGCATGATTCACCTGAGTGTTAATATTAATAAAATTGCCACTTTGCGTAATGCCAGAGGCGGAAATAATCCGGATGTGACCCAAGCGGCGATAAATTGTGTCCGTTTTGGTGCAATGGGCATTACCGTACATCCACGGCCGGATGGTCGTCATATTCGGTATCAGGATGTATTGGATGTTTCTAAAGTCATTTCTGTTGAGTTTAATATAGAAGGGTATCCAACTGAAGATTTTCTGACGCTTGTTGAATCCGTCAAGCCAGCTCAGGTTACCCTTGTACCCGACCCCCCGGAGGCACTGACTTCAAATACAGGCTGGGATAGTCGTCGGCATAAGGCATTTTTAAAGACGGTATTGGTTCGGTTAAAACAACAAGGTATCCGTACCTCCCTCTTTACCAATCCGGATCCCGAAATGGTAGAGGCTGCTGCAGAGACAGGAACAGATCGGATTGAGCTTTATACGGAGCCTTATGCGGCCGGGTATGCTATAAATAAGGAACAGGCCATCGAACCTTTCATTCTTTCCGCTGAAAGGGCCAAACAATGTGGCATTGGACTTAATGCAGGACATGATCTTAGTTTAGAGAACCTGTCCTATTTTGCGCAGCTTGTTCCTGGATTACAGGAAGTCTCAATTGGGCATGCCTTGATTTGTGACGCCCTTTATATGGGCTTAGAAGCCAGTATACAGGCGTATTTGAATTGCCTTAAAACGCCCTGATATGCAGGTGCAGTTTAACGCAGGCTCCGCTTCTTCCAATGGGGGAATTCTAATTCTGCTCTGGCTCTATTTTTTAGCAGGTCCTTTTATTCTGACTCAGGATTTACCCGTACATATTTATTCCGGGAAAATATTGGGAGAATTAATCTTCTCTGGTCAAAGTCCATACAGCAATTGGTTTGAACTATCGCCTGATTTTATCTCGAATTCTTTTACCCAATGGGCAGCAGTTATTCCCTCCTGGTTTATTTCTCCTCAATGGATTCACCGATTTTTTTTGTTGTGGATGGTAACGGCTGGTTTTCGCGGTATGAAGGCCATGTTAAAAACGTATTCACCGGGGCAGGAAAATATGGCAGTGTTAATCTTGCCTTTATTAATGCCCGTATTATTTCTAAAAGGATTTAGTAATTTTTTCTTTGGCATAGCTTTCTCTTTACATGCTTTCTCAATGATTCCGGAATTGTTGAAAGGGAAATTGTATCGTCCTTTTATATTATATTCTTTCCTGATTGTAGCCTGTCATCCCCTGGTATTATATTTCTTTATTGGGATATCTTTTTGTCTTATTTTTCTCTATGTGTCCCCTGAAAGTAAAACGGAATTAACCCTTCGGATTAAGGGCCTGGCACATCTATTACCTGCATTGGTTGCAGGGGGTGTTTTAAGTCAAAATACTCAGCCCTTAAGTTGGATTCAGGCAGATGCTACATTTTTATGGGAACAACTCAAAACTATGCAATATTGGAAATGGTATTTGCCCCACGAACAAGAGTTGTATCAAGTTTTATTGGGCATGAGTGCCATACTTGTGCTTCTTTCCTTTTATTATACCCGCAATTCAATTAGTTGGTTGTTTTTAGGGAGTGCGGTAGGGTTAATGATCGTATATTTCTATGCCCCTTCCGGACTTAATGAAAATCTATATATCCACGACCGGATTATAATTCTCATGAGTATATGTATGGTAATGGGACTTGCATTTGCTCAATTGCCCTCACAAATAAAAATTCTAGTCCGGTATTTATATTTATTCGCTTTTATTTTTTTGTTGTGGACTCGATATGATATTCAGCAGAAAATAGCCGACGATTTTAGTGAAATAAAATCGGCATTTTCAAAAATTCCGGAGGGTTCGGTTGTTTTGCCACTTGTGTATAATCATCAGGGAAATTATGCAGCATCAGCAGGTGTATTTTTACATGCAACCTCACTTACAACAGAGAAAGACCTTGTCTTTTTAGATCAATATGCCGCCCATACTTCGTATTTCCCGATTCGATGGAAGTCAGGAAAAGATCCATATGTATTTTTAGGCGATACATGGGAAGCTCAGCCTCCGAATCCGGACTTGTCTCATGCAACAGAATTAGGCGTCGATTATATTGTGGAGGTATTTCCGCCGGAAGAGTATCGGGCGGAGGATTTAGTTTATAGTAGTAAAAGGGTTCGCTTATATCAATGGCCATGATACATTATCGAATTGCAGGTTTAGGTTTTATCTTATGTTGTGCATTGTTCATCACGACATACGCCCAACCCGATAGTACCAGAGGAAGTGTATCTTTTGCCGGGTATATTGAAGCTTATTGGGGACAAGCCTTAAGTCGTCCTTCTATAAAGGAAGAAAACAGGCCGGGTTATTTAGTTTCATATCATCGAAATAAGGAACTGGCTTTAAATATGGCTTTGTTGCAGGCATCCTATTCTCGCAGAGGGATTAAAGCAAATTTGGGCTTTATGTCAGGAACCTATGCGGAGATGAATCTTGCTCATGAAACACCCCTAAGTCAGCATTTATTTGAGGCCAATGTTAGTGTGATTTTGTCTCAAAAGCGCGATGTATGGATAGAGGCCGGTTTGTTTCCGTCACATATAGGATTTGAAAGTGCAATTGGGTACGACTGCTGGAATCTTACACGGTCTATTTTAGCAGAAAATTCTCCGTATTATGAGCAAGGCGTGAGAATTAAACATCAAACGCATAATCAGAAGTGGTTCCTATCGTTGTTATTATTAAATGGGTGGCAAACGATGCGTCGTGTTCCCGGAGGTTTGGGAAATGATGGTCTTTATCCATCATTTGGGCATCAACTCACCTGGAAGCCTAACGCCAGGATTACCCTAAATAGTAGTTCATTTATTGGCGATGCCCGGAGGCCGATTCCGGTGCAATCAGGCCCTGCAATATATGTTTCTGAATCTAGATTATTTCATAATTTTTATGGCATCATTGATTTTAATCAAAAAATGGGTCTTATTGCAGGTTTGGATTGTGGGTTGCAAAATCAGGATGTGTCAGGACGCGGGAAAGAGTTTTGGTTTTCGCCAATTTTAATCGGGAGATATATAATTAATTCAAAATTAAAGTTTGCTTTGAGAACCGAATACTTTCAGGATAGAGGCGAGAGCGTGATTGCCAATTATAATAATCTGGGCAAGGGTTTGTCATGTTTTGGCTATTCCGGAAATTTAGATTTTGAGCCATTTCCCGGAGCCTTATTCAGATTGGAATATCGGGCATTTTTGTATGAAACGCCTTGGTATGAGTCAAATTTGTCTGCTAATTTCCGATATAATATGATTACCGGATGTATGGGGGTGCGGTTTTGAGGTAGGGTGTTTCTTAATTATTTATTAGAGAAAATACCCGGTATTCTAATTAGCAATCATTATTAGCAAATGTGTATCCTGAAGTGCTTATAGTGCCTTTCATTTATGCTTTCTTCATTAAGCAAGCATTAGAGTAAACTTGGGTTCTTATAAATATTTAATTTATAAAAAGGTTTCTAAACAGTTTCTTTATGCGCTTTAGTTAGCATTGCATATATCCATATTCCTGCGGTCAGAAAAAGGAATATTATTGCAAGGTATTCTCCATGCAAAACATAAAATGTTTTTTCAGTATATAAATTTATCTTTCGGTCAATCACAGCCTCCTTCCACCATTCTGTATCCTGATGACGCATACCGTAAACATCTACAAAAAGTGATGTGCCTGTGTTCGCACTACGCATGATTTCTCTTCGATTTTCAATGGCTCTTAAAACTGCTAATCCTGCATGTTGAATGTAGCCGGAACTTTGTTGCCACCAACCATCATTGGTAATGATAGATAGTGCTTGAGCCCCCTTTAGGGTGTACTGCCTGACATAGTCCGGGAATGTGGATTCATAGCAAATCATCACCCCTATCGGTACATCTTGACGCGTATAAAGATTAAAGATGGAGTCTGCTTTTCCAAAACTTCCAAACCCACCTCCGATATCAATGTTTTTGTCCTTCAGGAAAGTTAGATAATCCAGGAAGGGGACTCTTTCAACCATAGGCACCAGGAGAGATTTTTGATAAGTTCTCATCTTAGACGATCCCAGAATTACTGCTGAATTACAATAGTCCGAATAGCCCTCTTGCATTGGCACCGCTGTAACAGGGATAGGAGGTGCTTCAAAATAGCGTAATTCTGTAAGCCCCGTTAGTATAGCCATACGAGGATGTTTGCTGATGGAAGTCCAAAAGCCCTTCATGACCTCTGCGGAGCTTAGCTGTTGCGTCCATACCCCTTCCGGAATAGCCGTTTCCGGAAAAACCACTAAATCAATCGTGTCAGCACCGGGGCTATTGGTCATGCGGTAGAAGGTTTGTAAATGCTCTTCCTGCTGGTCGAAATTAAATTTCAAATAGGGGTCTATATTGGGTTGAATGACCCTTGCATTTAAAGTCGCATGTGATTGGAATACGCTTCTGTCGGGATGAAGAATCCAGATGTTTAGTATTATCGGTAGACCACCCAATAGTACAAAACAGGAAAGGGGCAATAAAAAAGGTCTATGAGATTTAATGGCCTTGAATCCCCAGAGTGCGATAAGATTGAGGAGAATAATCCATGTTGAAACGCCCAGTACGCCGGTAAATTCTGCAAATTGAATAAAGGTTGGCGCAGAGGTAAAAGCGTTGCCAAGCGTAATCCATGACCAAGATAATTCCCAGTGGTAGTGAAGATATTCAAAGGAAATCCAAATGCTTAAAAAAAACAAGGCAGATAGAAATGATTTTAGCCTGTAATGAAGTTTAAGTGCAATCAGAACGGGTATGCTCATGACCAGGGCATTGAAAGCAGGCGCAAAAATACCCGCGATGAAACTCATCAGGGCCTCATCTGTTGGGACACTGAGCGCCGTAAGCATAAGCCAATAGCATGTCAGGAGATTCCAGATAAAAAATACGACATATAAATACCGAAACGCTTGCTGTGTTCTACTAATTTGCCTTATTGGAGGCTTTTTCCAGGCATCAGCCTGAAATAAAAATCTAAGCGTCAGCAAACGCCAGATATAGATGAAGGGTGTTTTTAACCAGTAAAAAAATTTATCTTCCTGCATCTGTTCGGGCAGGTGAATCAGTACATGAAGGAGAGGTACCCATGCAATCCAAATAATCCATGGAAAGGGGGAGGGCGGAAAAGCAGCAGCCAGGAGGACGCTACTCAGCAGCAAGGCCGGCCAATTATTCTTCATTTCCTTCGATGGTTAAAACTATTTCACCCTTGGCCGGATGTTTTTCAAAATACAGGCAAGCCTCCGCCAGAGTCAGGCGGTGATGCGTTTCAAATTTTTTTGAGATTTCTCTTGAGACACAGATTCGTCTTTCTATGCCGAGGCTTTCTGCAAGGTCTTTTAGCGTTCGGTTAAGGCGATGCGGAGATTCATACAAAATGATTGTCCGGGATTCGCTGACTAAGGCCTTAAGACGCGTATGTCTTCCTTTTTTTACGGGTAAAAATCCTTCAAATACAAAACGATCACAGGGAATTCCGGAGCTGACAAGGGCCGGCACAAAGGCAGTGGGACCAGGCAGGGTTATCACTTCAATGCCCATTCGTAAGGCTTCTCTTACGATTAAAAAGCCCGGGTCGGAAATGCCCGGTGTTCCCGCATCCGAAATCACGGCAAGATTTAGATTTTCTGTTTCTATTTTTTGCAATAATTCCTGCACCCTACTATGTTCATTATGTGCATGAAGGGAGACCATGTGGGTGGCAATGTGATAGTGCTTTAGTAAAACAGAACTTGTGCGCGTGTCTTCGGCTGCAATTAAATCTGCTTCCTGCAATACGCGAATAGCCCGGAAGGACATATCTTCGAGATTGCCAACCGGCGTTGGTACTAAAGTAATGATGGCCACAGAACAAAGGTAATCTGAAACCAGATATTCCTCAAGAAATTCCGGCACATCCGGTTGGGGAATTTATACAACAGGGGAGGAGAATGAATGCAAATAAGCGGGATTGTTATTACTTTTAAGGTGTATTCTTTTAAAATATTCCTTCAGGATAAATGATGTTCACATGAAATACGCGCGCTTTCCTTTCATTGTAAAACTGTTTTTCTTCCTGATGATCCTGACAGGGGCATTTCCCGGATGTAAGAAGAAAACGCGTGAATATACGGGTTCAATTGTGGTTGGGGATTATTCTGTGGTGATGCTTCAGAAAATTGGTTACACGATTCAACCGGGTTATCCCGGGGAGAATCGTTATGAGATGGATGCCAATAAAGATGGAATACAAGACCTTGGCATTTCTTGTTATAATGGCGGTAGCCCGGGCGGGGGCTCTTTGCCGGGATGTCGTATCGCAACGCTGAATTCTGACATACAATTGTTTGTTGTTGATCGGCCGGATTCTTCTTTCTTTTTTGTCAGTCACGATACCACCCGAAGTGGAGATTCCGTCTGGTATTTTACCCGGACTTATAACGGCTGTAAGCGAAAAAGTGTGAAGGATAGCCTTGTTTTTGCGGGTACTGTATCGATTCCGGAAATAGTTTTTTCAGGCACAACCTTAAATAAAGATTTTAAATGGATGCCAGTGGACTATACGATGGCCTCTACGCCCTACGCCCAGACTACAGTTAATTTCGGTGGGCCTAATGAATTTTATGTAACGGTGCCGGAGGTCGAAAATAATTGCAATCGGCCTCAGATAGGTCAGGATATGTATTATGGTATTCGGATGAAAGAAGGGGATAGTTTTCGTTTGGGCTGGATTCGTCTGAAGTTGGAAGGGAAAGGGACGGTATATGTAGAGGAAGTTGCTTTGGAAAGTAATCTGTAATTCATGTCCCTTCGTGAACTAACATCAGACTTCATCTATCTTCCGGATGGATTGGTTTCAGGAAAAAGTATTTTGATGGAGGAGAAGTCCGGGGAGATTATCGGTATTCAGGATGCCGGCGAACAGGCAGAATATTTTCCCGGAATTCTCTGTCCCGGATTTATCAATAGTCATTGTCATCTGGAGCTATCGCATTTGAAGGGTAAAATTCCGCCTCGTACAGGCATGGCCGGATTTATTCAACAATTGCAATCCATACGTAATGAGACAGAAATAGATCCGACAGATGCCGCAAATAAAGCGGCTGAATTGGCATTTAGCAAAGGCGTTCAGGCAATTGGAGATATTTCGAATTCCTTAGTGACAAGCACTTTAAAAAGGACGACGAATTCAAACCTTCCTTTGTTTTATACATTTTTAGAAGTCTTTGGCTTGAATTCCATGCAGGCCCCTGCGGTATTTGAAGCAGGGTTGGAGAAGATGAGGCAGTTTCCGAATGAAGCAGTTTCACTCACCTGGCATGCCCCGTATAGTATGTCACCTGCCTTGATGGCATTATTGAGCCAGGTTTCTCAGAAAGAGGCGAAGGTGTATAGCATTCATCTATTAGAGTCTCAAGAAGAGCTTGATTTGATGGAAAAGCGATGTGGACCGATGGCAGAATTATTTCGGCAATGGGGCTTTGATCCTTTGCCGGAGTGGATGGGTAAGCAATCGGTAACGGATTTTGTTTTGGCGCAATTACCGAAGGGGTTAAAAATGTTGTGGGTGCATGCGGTTCATGTGCAGGGCAAGGATATTGCGAAGCTAACCGACCATAGTCCGGAAAGTGCTTTTTGTCTTTGTCCTTTGGCCAATCAATATATTCATGGCACCCTTCCACCGGCGGATTTGTTGTGGCATTCGGGCGCTAAAGTGGTTTTAGGTACGGACAGTTTGGCCGGTAATGCGGTGATGGATATTGGGGAAGAATTAAAATTGCTTTCGGAATCATTTCCCCAGATTCCGACTTCGGCATTATTGTCATGGGCAACGGGAAATGGTGCGGAATTTTTTGGGTGGCAGAATTTAGGGCGATTTACAACAGGCGCGAAACCCGGCGTGCTACAAATTTTTCCCTTGCAGCAGGGAAGAATTTTCAATGGTAGCTTAATTCAAAGGATACGATGATTCTCATTCAAGATAAGTTGGTCAGTGAAGAACTCTTTGAGGAAGAGTTTGTATGTAATTTAACTGCTTGTAAAGGAGCGTGTTGTGTAGAGGGGGAAGGTGGTGCACCTTTGGAAGAATCTGAACTTCAGGTATTGAAACAAGAGTTTAAGCATTACAAAGAATTTTTGACGGAGGAAGGTAAAAAAGAATTGAAATCACAGGGGTATTGGATCGAGGAGGAATGGAATGGGGAAAAAATCTGGTCAACTCCTTTAATGGATAATCATGGGGCATGTGCCTATGTGGTTTATGAAAATGGGATTGCCTTGTGTGGGATAGAAAAAGCCTGGAAGGCCGGAAAAACGAATTTTCGAAAACCCGTTTCCTGTCATTTATATCCCATTCGTGTTCAGACGCTTAAAAATGGAACAGAGGCCTTGAATTACAACCGATGGAAGATTTGTAGTCCGGCTTGTTCAAATGGGAAAAAACTTGGGGTGCCGGTGTATCAATTTTTACAAGAGGCCATCATTCGGCGGTATGGGGAAGCGTTTTACGCGGAGTTAGATGAAGTGGGAAAACAGTGGCGCGGGAATAAGCACCACAACATATGAATATTTGTCCCTGCCGCAGGGAAAATATTTCATTTAATTTTGCATTCAAATTGATTTTTATATTCATGCGTTTTTTTACGATTTCGATTTTTGTGTTTTGGGGCTTGGCCCATCATTTATTGGCCCAGGAAAATAACCTAAAAAATGTTCGGCAGCTTACCTATGGAGGGGATAACGCAGAGGCGTATTTTAGTTTCGATGGAAAAAAACTCACCTTTCAAAGTAATTATAAAAATTGGGGTGTTTCCTGTGATCAAATATTCTATTTGGATATTGAAGCAGCTGCCAAGGATAGCACTTTTCTGCCTCCTATGGTTAGTACAGGTAAAGGCCGTACCACTTGTAGTTATTTCCTGAAAGGGGATAAAACCATTTTATATGCTTCCACCCATTTAGGAGGGGACGATTGTCCCGAAAATCCATCTGTCAAAGGGAAATATCTTTGGCCGGTTTATCGGACTTACGACATCTTTGTCGCCAACCTGAAAGGCAAGATCACTCGTCAATTAACCAACGCTACAGGTTACGATGCTGAAGCCACAGTATCTCCTGATGGGAAAATGATTGTCTTTACTAGTGATCGCAGTGGAGATTTAGAATTATGGACCATGAAGGCAGATGGCAGTGATCAAAAACAAATCACCTTTGGTTTGGGTTATGATGGGGGCGCTTTCTTTTCGCCTGATGGAAAAAAACTGGTGTTCCGGGCTTCTCGACCACAAACGGACGAGGACATAAAGGAATATAAGGATCTACTATCTAAAGGTTTGGTAGCACCCTCAGCCATGGAAATTTATGTGTGTAATGTGGATGGATCAGAATTAAAACAGGTAACCAACCTGGGTAAAGCAAATTGGGCTCCCTTTTTTCATCCTTCCGGTCAGAAAATTATTTTTTCGAGTAATCATCACTCTCAAAGAGGATACGACTTTCAACTATACATGATTAATATTGACGGGACAGGTTTAAAGCGAATTACTACTGAAAGTAATTTTAATGCTTTTCCCATGTTTTCTCCCGATGGAAAGAAACTGGTGTTTTCCTCTAACCGGAATAATGGAGGAACACGAGATACAAACCTCTTTATTGCTGACTGGAACGAATGAAAAAAACGATAATACTTCTAGTTCTTCTGTTTGTTTGTATCAGACTAAATTTTGCCCAGACGATTTCTGCTGACAGTCTGAAAAAACATGTTTATTACCTTGCATCCGATAAACTCGGCGGGAGGGCTCCCGGCAGCAAGGGGGAGAAACTTGCTCAACAATACATTCAAAAAGCATTTTCACAAATTGGACTGATTCCCAAAGGAAGCAAAGGCTATCTGCAGCCGTTTGCCTACAAACGAAATCTTAATTTTCACGATACCACTTCGAAAAAAACGATTTCCTGCAAGGGTACCAATATCCTGGGTTTTATAGACAATCAGGCTCCTTATACCCTTGTGATTGGGGCGCATTACGATCATCTTGGACATGGGGAAAGCGGGTCTCCTTTAGAGAAGAGCAAAACGAAAAAGATTTTTAACGGAGCGGATGACAATGCTTCCGGTGTGGCCGGCGTCATCGAGCTGTCAAGATACTATGCCAACAACAATATTCAGGAAAAGCACAATTTCTTATTTATGTGCTTTTCTGCAGAAGAAGATGGATTGATCGGCTCCAAATATTTCACGAATAATCCCACTCTGGAATTGATGAGCATCAATGCTATGTTGAATATGGATATGATTGGACGCCTTAACGACAGCACGCGTGCGTTAATGGTTTACGGTATTGGGACCAATCCGGGATTTACGGATCTTGTCAAAAAGCACGCCGGCAATTTGAAACTGGTGTTGGATTCAGCCGGTTCTGGCCCTTCAGATCATGCTTCTTTTTATCGGAAGAATATTCCGGTTATGCATTTTTTTACAGGACAGCATTCGGACTATCACAAGTCCACAGATGATGCAGAAAAATGCAATTATACAGGAAGTGCAGAGGTGTTAAATTTTATTATTCGTTTGGCTGAAGATATTCCAGGGGAAACCAAACTGGCCTTTACCCCTACCGTTCAAAAAGAGACACCGAGAGGAGGTTACAAAGTCACCATGGGCATCATGCCGGATTATGCATATGAGGGTAAGGGTTTAAAAATTGATGGGGTAACCGAAGGAAAGCCTGCCCAAAAAGCCGGCATCAAGGCTAATGATGTGTTAATTGAATTGAATGGCAAACCGATTCAGAATATTCGGGAATATGTAGGTATGTTGTCTCAATTCAAGAAGGGAGACAAGGTGCCATTGAAAGTAGAGCGGAATCAGGAAATTGTAGAGTTGGAAGTGCAGTTTTGATAATGTCGTTCAAAACCTTATTTACCCTCATACACATAAAATCCTCTCCCATTTTTTCTGCCGAATTGACCAGCATCCACTTTTTTCTGTTGGACCCGGCTAGGTCGAAAACGGGTTTCATGAAAGAAGGCTTCGTATAAGGATTTAGTTACTTCATGATTGGTTTCCACGCCGATTAAGTCCATTAGTCTGAATGGTCCCATCTTGAATCCGGTTGCTTCCATCAGGGCGTCTATCTCCTGAAAGTCGGCGACTTTTTCCTCATACAGACGAAGTCCTTCCAGATAATATGGCCTTGCCACGCGGTTGACAATAAAACCTGGTTCATCTTTCACATGTACAGGCTTTTTACCCATTTTAAGAGACACTTCAAAAATCGCTTCCGCTACTTCAGGTTTTGTCATTTCTCCGGCTATGACCTCAACCAATTTCATTAAAGGTGCAGGATTAAAAAAGTGCATGCCCACAATTTGACCGGGTCTCGTGGCTTTTGCGGCAATTCGGGTAATGGGAATGGTGGAAGTATTGGTTGCAAGAATGGTCGTATCTGGATTGACGGATTCCAAAACGGAAATCAACTCTTGTTTTAGTGCGAGATTTTCAAGAATGGCCTCTACGATTAAATCGGCCTTTACTTCTTTTAACTCCGTCGTCGTGCGTATCCTTCCAAAAATAGCCTTGGCTTCTTCTGATTGCAATTTCCCTTTTTCGACGGATTTTTCGAGGAATGCTGCGATTTGCTTCATGGCTTTATCCAAGGCCTCTTGTTTTAGGTCATTCAGAATGACCTCATAGCCTGCAGAGGCTGCTACCTGGGCAATGCCATTCCCCATCACGCCGGCGCCTATGACGCCTATGGTTTTGATATTATTTGCGTAGTCCATGATCCGAAGATTTTAAGTGCAAATATACCATTCGTTTAGAGGAAATTTCCGAAGATTCCGCCTTGAAGGTTTTACGGCGTTTCGAACTAAAGACAGAAGACCTCTTAAATGGGTTTTTGTTTGTACCTTAGGGGTTAATTTTGTCTGAAATAAAGAATTAAAAGATATGGGATGTGGATCGTGCAGCACCGGAAACGGTTGTGGAACAGGCGGATGTAAGTCCGGCGGATGTGCTACAGGAGGCTGTAATAAGCTGAATACATTTGACTGGTTTTCCAATATGCTTCCACCTGACAGTAGCCGTCAGGAGATTTTACATGAAGTAAGGTTTAAGTCTTCTCACAAAGGATTTTATAAAAATGTCAATGGCCTGGACCTGATTACCGGCGATATCGTTGCTGTTGAGGCAGAGCGGGGTTATGATGTGGGGACGATTAGTCTTAGTGGAGAATTGACCCGTCTTCAGATGCGTAAAAAGCGTTTTCCGGAGGATAAGGTTTTAAAAATATACCGTAAGGCCACGCCTGAGGATATTGAAAAACTTAAAGTCGCGAGAAGTCGGGAATTGGATATCCTACAAAAATCCCGGGCCATTATTCTTCGAATGAAGCTGGAGATGAAATTGTCCGAAGTAGAAGTTCAGGGGGATAATACAAAAACGACCTTTTACTATACTGCGGATAATCGTGTGGATTTTCGGGAGTTGATTAAAGTTTTGGCTGAGGAATTTAGGCTCCGAATTGAAATGAAGCAAATCGGGCTGAGACAGGAGGCCGGAATATTAGGAGGCATTGGATCTTGTGGTCGGGAATTATGCTGCTCTACTTGGCTGAGTGATTTTAAAAATGTGTCCACGGCAGCCGCCCGTTACCAAAATATTTCCCTGAATCCGATGAAAATTTCAGGGCAATGCGGACGCCTCAAATGTTGTCTAAACTACGAATTAGAAACCTATATGGATGCTCTTAAAGGTATTCCGGAGGTTTATACCGTAGAAACGGAACTTGGGGTTGCCCGTTTGCAAAAGACAGACATTTTCAAAAAGAAAATGTGGTTTTCTTATGGAGATGGCAGCGACTGGCACGGGGTAGATGTCACCCGCGTAAAAGAATTGATTGCTCTGAATAAAAAAGGAATCAAACCTCCCGGGCTATTGTCCTCAGAGGAAATGCTGGCCATTGCGGAAGAGACCCGTAAGGAGAAGGCCATGGATTTTGTAGATGTGGTGGGTCAATCTCGTATCAACGAAAGACCGCTGTCCACCGGGAAAAAGAAGAAAAAGAAAAAAGGGCCTGAGAATCGTGCACCTCGTCCTGAAGGACAGGAAGCCCGTCCGCCCCGTCCTCAGGGCAATCGCCCACAAGGACCTCGTCCTGAAGGTCAGGAGAATCGTGCGCCCCGCCCACAAGGACCTCGTCCGGAAGGTCAGGAGAATCGTGCGCCCCGTCCACAGGGCAATCGTCCCCCA